>NZ_MWIG01000856.1:0-3027 GCF_002156145.1 Streptomyces sp. NRRL B-24572
CGGCGGCTCGGCCGGCACGAGTGGTCCGAAGGAGGTCGCGGCCGCGCTGGAGAAGGGCGGCAAGGTGACCGTGTGGGCCTGGGAGCCCACGCTGAAGAAGGTGGCGGAGGACTTCGAGAAGAAGTACCCGAAGGTCGACGTCGAGCTGATCAACGCCGGCACCGGCGACAAGCAGTACACGGCTCTCCAGAACGCGATAGCCGCCGGCTCGGGTGCGCCCGACGTCGCCCAGGTCGAGTACTACGCCCTCGGCCAGTTCACCATCGGCAAGTCCGTCGAGGACCTCGCCCCCTACGGCGCCCTCAAGCACGCCACGGGCTTCACCTCCGGTCCGTGGACCGCCGTCCACCAGGGCGACGCCATCTACGCCATGCCCNNCACAAGGCCGACCCGAAGGTCTTCATCGCCAACGACACCGGCGACGCCGGCGCCACCACCAGTCTGATCTGGCAGGCCGGAGGTCACCCGTACAAGACCGACGGAACCGATGTGAAGATCGACTTCACGGACGACGGCTCCAAGGCGTACGCCGCCACCTGGCAGAAGCTCCTCGACGAGAAGCTCCTCTCGCCCGTCAACCCTTGGAGCGACGCCTGGTACAAGGGCCTCGCCGACGGCTCCATCGCCACCCTGACCACCGGCGCCTGGATGCCGGCCAACTTCGCCTCCGGCGTCGCCTCCGCCTCCGGCGACTGGCGGGTCGCCCCGCTCCCGCAGTGGACGAAGGGCGGCAAGGCTAGCGCCGAGAACGGCGGCAGCTCGCTGGCCGTCCCGAAGGTCGCCAAGAACAAGGAACTCGCCTACGCCTTCGCCGAGTTCGCCACCACCGGCGCCGGCGCGAGCTCCCGCGTCGCCCAGGGCGCCTTCCCCGCCACCCGCGCCGACCTGGAGTCCAAGGCGTTCCTGGACACCAAGTTCCCGTACTTCGGCGGCCAGAAGGCCAACCAGATCTTCGCCGAGTCGGCCGCCAACGTCGGCTCCGACTGGCAGTACCTGCCCTACCAGGTCTACGCCAACTCCATCTTCAACGACACCGTCGGCAAGGCCTACGTCTCCCCGACCAAGCTCTCCGAGGGCCTGAAGGCCTGGCAGGACGCCAGCGTCAAGTACGGCAAGGACCAGGGCTTCACCGTCAACAAGTAACCCGCTCGACGCGGGGGCGGAGCCACGTAGAGGCTCCGCCCCCGCAAGCCTGCGGAAAGGTCTTGCCGCCCCCTGAGAGGTGCTTGCGTCAATGCATCAGGGTGACACCGCGGTCCCGCACGACCTTTCACCTGCAGGAGCACACAGCGCATGCCCGTTCTCCGGACAGACCAGGCCGGCTTCCTGCTCGACGGCCATCCCTTCCGCATCCTGTCCGGCGGGCCGCACTACTTCCGGGTCCACCCCGACCAGTGGCAGGACCGGCTCCGCAAGGCACGGCTCATGGGCCTCAACACCGTCGAGACCTACGTCCCGTGGAACCTGCACCAGCCACGCCCCGACCGTTTCGTGATGGACGCAGGCCTCGACCTCCCCCGCTTCCTCGACCTCGCCGCCACCGAAGGACTGCACGTCCTGCTGCGCCCCGGCCCGTACATCTGCGCCGAGTGGGAGGGCGGCGGCCTGCCCTCCTGGCTGCTCGCCGAACCGGACATCCGGCTGCGCACCCGCGACCCCCGCTTCCTCGCGGCCCAGCGCATCGGCACGGGCCGCCACGACCTCGAGGATCCCGTCGTAGTCGTGCGCAGATCGGCGCCGCGTCGTTCGCCGTCGCCCGGCACTCCCTCGACCATCCGCAGGAAGGCCCTGCGTCACGTAGTCTCACCCGGCCCGGCCGGCGGGCCGAACGCAGTGCGCCGGATGCCGTTCAGCCCCCGGGGGATCGCGCCGAGCACCTCGTCGTGGGCGCCGACCTGCGACCGGGTCGGTGTCCCCCTCACGGCGTCGAGGTCGTCCGCATCGACGTGTGCCGTGAAGGAGCGGTCGGCATCGCACGGCTCATGGCCTCCACCGGAGAAGTCGCCCACCACCGGAGAAGTCGACCACCACCGGCACTGGAGGCTTCGTGTGCTGCCAGGTCAGCCGAAGCGCCGCCGGTTAGGCGGCCATGGCGTCGCACCCGTGGGCCACGCTGAAGCAGCCGTCGCCCGGTTCGCCGATCCAGGCCTCGTCCGCGTCGCACACCCGGTCCGTGCCGTGGGCACGGGTGACCGTCGCGCGAAGCACCTCGACGGGCTGCCGTTCTCGATGACGCCTTCCATCGGTCTTCCGTCCGAAGCGAGCGACGTGGACGTTCGGTTCCGGCCGACCCAGCCCCACCGGCGCAGCGCCGCGGTCACGGAATGACGCGCCTGGCGGACCCTGGCCGCCTCGGCGGACACGACCAGCGCTGCGGCCCGCATGCCGCGGTCCGGACTGCGGGTGGGGAAGAGCGAGGGGTGCTGACTCAGGTGCACGGCCACCTCTGAAGTGGCGGAGGAACCGGGACGGTCAGCGCGCCGACGGCTTCCTCGGCAGCTACTACCGCATGAGGCGGTCCTCTGAAGCGACGACCCCCTTCACTTGATGTTTACGCAAACAGTATTCTGATCCCGTCGAACCCCACAGCTCCGGGCGCGTCGCTCCACGCGGCCTTCGCACCCGAGGGGGGCGCCGGCGTGCGCAATCCCTCGACGGCGGATCCGGCCCTCGAGGCCATCCCGCAGGGAGGCGGCGGCGAGGCCGTCCGCGCCCCAACCCCTCCGGGCCGCTTCTCCATGAGCGCGTCCGCCCCGAGCGAGCCCTTCCGCCGAGTCGGCGGGCCGGCATCCCGAAGATCCCGAAGATCCCGAAGGGGGCTGTTTACAGGGGGTCGGGCAAATGGTTACGTTAACAACGAGCAAGGAGACTTCTGTATGCGCCACTTGAGGGCCCGTCCCTGCAGCCCACATCCCGGCAGACTCTGCGAGGGCCCCCTGTGGGATCCTGCCGCGCACGAGCTGTTGTGGGTCGACATCACCGCCGGCCTCATCCACCGCGGCAACCTGGTGCCGTCCGCGGACGGCA
>NZ_MWIG01000857.1:0-3838 GCF_002156145.1 Streptomyces sp. NRRL B-24572
GGTCGTGGGTGACCATGAGGGTGGTCTGTCCCTCCTGGTCGACGAGCATGCGCATCATCTGGAGCACCTCGCGCGAGGTGACGGTGTCGAGGGCGCCGGTGGGCTCGTCCGCGAAGAGCACGTCGGGGCGGGTGACGAGGGCCCGGGCGAGGGCGACGCGCTGCTGCTGGCCGCCGGAGAGCTGGCTGGGCCGGTGTCCGGCGCGCTCGGCGAGGCCGACGGCGGCGAGGGCGGCGGCGACCTGCTCGCGGCTGACCCGGCGGCCGGCGAAGCGGGAGGGCAGCTCCACGTTCTGAGCGGCCGTCAGCGACTCCACCAGGTTGAAGGCCTGGAAGACGAAGCCGATGTGGTCGCGGCGGAGCTTGGTGCGCTCCTTCTCGTTCTGCTGCCCGATGTCGACGCCGGCGAGCATGATCCGGCCGTCCGTGGGGCGGTCCAGGCCGGCCGCGCACTGCAACAGGGTGGATTTCCCGGAACCCGACGGCCCCATAATCGCGGTAAAGGTGCCGCGGGGAAAGCCGATGGAAACTCCGTCCAGTGCGGTGACGGAGCGGTCGCCGGCCCCGTAGACCTTTCGTACGGTGAAGAGCTCGACCGCATCCTGTGCGGGGGCGTGCCTGGTAGTCGTCATGGCATTGATTCCACCGCGAAGGCCCCCGGACCCGCACTGACCTGCGCTCTACTCCTCAAGTAGAGCTAGCTCTACCTGGAGGAAACGAAAGTCTGGGATACCGTTACGGCCATGCATCCGAAAACGGCCTGGCAGGCGATGGCTCAGCGACCGCTGAGCTTCCTCACCTCCAGCTGGCCCTGGCGCTCGCTGGCCTATCTGGCCGGCGGGGTCGTGGTCGGCGCCGCCGCCGTGCTGGTGTTCGCCACCGGCCTGGTGGCGGGGCTCGTGCTGCTGGTCGTCCTCGTCGGGGTGGCGCCGTTGGTCGGCGTGGTGCTGTCCTCCATGGCGGTGGCGACGGTCGAGCGGTACCGGCTTCGTCTTGTGGACCTGGACAGCCTGCCGAACCCGCACCGGGAGCCGGAGGCGCCGGGGCTGCGGAGCTGGGTCGCGACGCGGCTGAAGGAGCAGGTGACCTGGCGGGAGCTGATGTTCACGCTGATCTCGGCGGCGGCGCTGTGGTGGCTGGACCTGCTGGTGCTCTGCTTCTCGTTCGGCGTGCCGGTGCTGACCTTCGAGGCGGCGGACGGGGACACCTGGCCGTGGGCGGTGTTCGGCGCGGTGGTCCTGCTGGCCTCGCCGTACACGGTGACCTCGTGGGCGGGGGCGCGGGCCGCGCTGGCCCGGACGTTCCTGGCCCCGCGCGACGAGGAGCTGGGCGAGGAGCTGAAGGAGGTGCGGGCCTCGCAGGTGCGGCTGCTCGACTCCTTCGACGCGGAGCGGGTGCGGATCGAGCGGGACCTGCACGACGGGGCGCAGCAGCGGCTGGTGTCGCTGGGCATGACCCTGGGTCTGATGCGTCTCGACATCCCGGAGGGTTCCCCGCTGGCCGAGCGGCTCACCGAGGCGGAGGGGCAGCTCGCCACCGCGCACAAGGAGCTGCGGAGCCTGATCCGGGGGCTCAATCCGCCGGTGCTCGCGGATCACGGTCTGGTCGCCGCGATCCAGGACTACGCGAGCCGGTTCCCGATACCGGTGACGGTGGACCTCCAGTTCCCGGGCCGGCTGCCGCGGCAGTTGGAGACCAACATGTACTACGTGATCAACGAGGCCATGACGAACATCGCCCGGCACAGCGGCGCCGCGCATGCCGCGGTCCGCGGCCGCTACCACTCCGACCTGCTGGTCCTCGACATCTCGGACGACGGGAAGGGTGGCGTCGACCCGGAGGCCGGCAGTGGTCTGACCGGGCTCGCCGACCGGCTCAAGGCCCTCGGCGGCCGGATGCGGGTGTCGAGTCCGGTGGGCGGTCCCACCCTGCTGCATGTGGAGGTCCCGTGCCACTTCGCGTGATCGTCGCCGAGGACGCCGTTCTGCTGCGCGAGGGCCTGGTGGGCCTGCTGCAGCGGTTCGGCCACGAGACCGTCGCCGCGGTCGGCGACGCGGACGCCCTCGTCGAGGCCGTCCGGAAGGACCCGCCGGACCTGGTCGTCACGGATGTGCGGATGCCGCCGTCCAACGGCGACGACGGGCTGCGGGCCGCGGTGGACCTGCGTGAGGTCCACAAGGGACTCCCGGTCCTGGTGCTCAGCCAGTACGTCGAGCGCTCGTACGCGATGCGGCTGCTCGACTCCTGCGGCGGCGCCGGGGTGGGGTACCTCCTGAAGGAACGC
The DNA here is from genome assembly GCF_002156145.1 of Streptomyces sp. NRRL B-24572. Classification (NCBI taxonomy): domain Bacteria; kingdom Bacillati; phylum Actinomycetota; class Actinomycetes; order Kitasatosporales; family Streptomycetaceae; genus Streptomyces; species Streptomyces sp. NRRL B-24572. Next base: position 2,284 of record NZ_MWIG01000857.1, read on the forward strand.
ATCGGGGCGGTGGCCGACTTCATGGCCGCGGTCGACCGGGTCGCCGCGGGCGGCGCGGTCGTCGACCCCGAGGTGATCCACCAGCTGGTACGGCTGCGCCAGGACCCCCTGGAGCGGCTCAGCAGCCGGGAGAAGGAGGTCCTGAGTCTGATGGCGCAGGGACACTCCAACGCCAATCTGGCGTCCCAATTGTTCATCAGCGAGGCAGCCGTCAACAAACACATCGGCAATATCTTCAATAAGCTGGACCTGCCGGTGGACACCGACGGCCATCGCCGTGTTCTGGCGGTGCTCGCATTCCTCAGGGCGTAACAAGAAGAACTAGATACCCGGAGAAAAAGAAACCAATCCTTCAGAACGAGCAGTTTTCCAGCGTACTCCGCACACACGGCCCGGACCCCCACGGTCCGGCCGCGAAACATCCGACGGGGGATTTGAAATGCCGGTGGATTCGGGAGAAATAGTCGGGGAACAGGGCGGTTTCGCCGCCGATCGGGTGGGGCTTCGCTGTTCCCGCGCCCTCCGCCCATCAAGGGCCTTCGAGCGCCGCCGACCGGCGGCCGGCCGCCCTCTTCTCCCCTAGGCCCCTTCGATCCGTTCGGTGTCCCCCCGCGCCCGTCGCGGCCGTGCGGCCTCTCTCTCCGCACCCCCTCCCCCTGACACCGTCCCGGATCAGCGATCACCTCGGCACGTCGGTCCGGGCCCGGAGCCTCTTCTTCCTCCTCCTTTCCCCACCGGTCCGACGCATGCCCTGATCGAAACACCTATCGGACATCTAGCAACAGGGATGCTCAAGACATGGAATTTCGCCTGCTCGGTCCTGTCGAGGCCCGCTCCGACGGCAGACCGGTCAAGCTGTCCGGAACCAAGATCCACACCGTGCTCGGCGCGCTTCTGCTGGCGCGCGGACGGTCCGTCAGTTACGAGCAGCTGAGCTCTCGGCTGTGGGGCTGGTCGCCGCCCTCCTCCATGCACGCGCAGATCTATACGTACATACACAAGCTGCGAAAACACCTCGGTGACGACGCGCGGCTGACCCGTCAGCACCGGGGATACCGGCTCGACATCGACGAGTCCCGACTGGACCTGGTCCGGTTCGAGGAGCTCGCGCAGGCCGGCCGCCTCGCCCTGGACCAGGGGGACCACCGTACGGCCGCGACGAAGCTGTCCTCCGCCCTCGCGCTGTGGCACGGCACCCCGCTGTCCAACGTCAGCGAACACCTGGCGGAGATCGAACGCCCGCCGCTGGAGGAGGCGTTCGTCTCGGTCACCGAGCAGCGCGTGGCGGCCGAGCTGGCCTTGGGCGAGCACGACCGGCTGATCCCGGAGTTAACCGGTCTGGTCGGCCAGCACCCTCTGCGGGAACGTTTCCGCGCCCAGCTGGTCCTGGCCCTCGGGCGCAGCAACCGCCAGGCGGACGCCCTCATCGCGTACCACGAGGGACGCAAGCTCCTCGCCGACCAGCTCGGCGTCGACCCCGGCCCCGAACTGGCCGAGGCCTACCACGCGGTGCTCGACGACCGCTGCGCCCCGCCCCCCGGACCCGCCACCACAC
>NZ_MWIG01000858.1:0-209 GCF_002156145.1 Streptomyces sp. NRRL B-24572
GGGGCCGGCAAGACCACCACTCTCTCCATGATCACCGGCCTGCTGCGGCCCGACCAGGGGCGGATCCTCGTCGCCGGGCACGACGTGTGGGCCGACCCGGAGTCGGTCGCCCAGGTCAAGGCCCGCATCGGCATCCTGCCGGAGGGCCTGCGGCTCTTCGAGCGCCTCTCGGGCCGAGAACTCCTCGCCTACAGCGGCCGGCTGCGCGG
>NZ_MWIG01000858.1:280-550 GCF_002156145.1 Streptomyces sp. NRRL B-24572
TCCTCTTCCTCGACGAGCCCTTCGAGGGCGTCGACCCGGTCTCCGCGCAGACCATCCGCGGCGTCCTGGAGCGGTACACCTCCTCCGGTGCGACCGTCGTCTTCTCCAGCCACGTCATGGAGCTCGTCGAGTCGCTCTGCGACTGGGTCGCCGTCATGGCGGCCGGGCGGATCCGGGCGCAGGGCCCGCTGGCCGAGGTGCGGGGCTCGGCTCCCTCCCTCCAGGCGGCGTTCCTGGAGCTCGTCGGCGCGCACGGCCGCGCGGCGGCCG
>NZ_MWIG01000859.1:0-573 GCF_002156145.1 Streptomyces sp. NRRL B-24572
GTCGCGGTCCGCGCCGACGGCGACGATCTCGGCGCCGTATCCCTCGGGGTCGGCGGCGATCGCGTCGAGGAGGGCCTGCAGATTGGTACCGGACCCGGAGACCAGGACGACGAGGCGGGCGGCAGCCACTGGGTCACTCTTTCCGTGGTGTTTGTGCGGTCGTACGAACGAATCGTGCCCCTCGATACGGGGAACCCTACGAATGGCTCGACCGTCAGCAACGATACCGGCACACGGGGACGGCCCCCACGGGACGGGGGCGGAGCAGGGCGGTAGCGTCAGGGTCCGACGCCGGGCGCGCACCGGACCGGGCAGGGAACCAGGGCCCGTTCGGGCGGGGGACGGCCCGGCGGACGAGCAGCAGACGAGACAGCACGAGACAGCAGCGGAGACCACGGGTGCGGCCGTGGTCGAGACGACAGAGGGAAGACGTTCAGCAGATGCCGGAACGCCAGTCCACGGACGACAACAACCCGTTCGCGCCGCCGCCCGAGGGCCGGCCGGATCAGCCGTGGCAGCCGCGGCGACCGGAGGGCTCGGACGACGACACGTCCGGCACCCCGGACTCGTCGG
>NZ_MWIG01000086.1:0-21193 GCF_002156145.1 Streptomyces sp. NRRL B-24572
CCCGTCCTCACTCCGCGCGCCGCACGCTCCAGCTCGTGCCGCGCGGCCACCAGTTCCTCGTCGCTGCGTCCGGTGATGCGCACGTGTCCGGTCACCGTCACCTCCTGCCGGTCCCCGCCGCTCAGCGTCAGGCTGAACGTCGTCGCGAGCGCGGGCAGCGAGGTCAGCAGGGCCACCAGCTGCGGCATCGACGCGCCCGCGCCGCCGCTCCGGCCGCCCAACTGGGGCCAGCGCCCCACCCAGTACGTCGTGTGCCGCCGGTCGTCCACCCGCCAGGTCCGCGCGGTCTCCTGGGTGCGGCGCCCCTGCGCCTGCCCCCGGCCCGCCTGCGCTATCGCCATCGGGCTGGCGCAGCTCGACGTGGCGAGCGCGGAGGTCAGTTCCTGCTCCGTCAGCACGCTCGCCCGGAACCCGGCGCCCGCGAGCCGGCTCGCCAGCTGGTCCGCCGCCCGCACCACGCACTTCTGGGCGCCGGTCATGCCGCCGCCGCGCGCGGCGACCGCCTCCGGGCAGAGTTCGGGGTCGAGCTTGAGCGCGATCCAGGTGATCCGCACCGCGGGCGAACCCGTCTGCGCCTGCAGCGGACCGTAGTTGCGGGCGGCCATCGACTGCGCGGGCAGGTGCGGCGCGGGCGCCGGCTGCGTGTGCTGCACGATCTGCGCCGACTCCAGGCGGATGCCGTCCACGCTCAGCACGTCCCGGACGAGCCCGACGGGCAGCGGCTTCGCCGCGCGGTCCGGGCGCAGCGCCGTGCCGTCCGACTCGACCCGCAGGACGGCGGTCAGGAAGGTGCCGTCGCCGACCATCCCGACCGGACGCCGGTCGCGGTCGCTGTACGCGTAGGTCCGCAGCGCCGGATCGCACTCCACGAGCGGCGCGAACCCCGGCTCGGTGCCCTCCGGCACCGTGAACGAGGAGGCCCGGCGCGAACGGGCGCGCAGCGCGAGGAAGGTGCCCAGCCACTCGGGCAGCGAACGCCGGTGCCGGCGCACCACGGCGAGCAGGACGAGCACGACGGCGACCACGCCCGCGGGCACGAGCAGCATCGGCTCGACGACCCAGGCGAGGAGCAGCAGCGCCGCCGCCACCTCGACCAGTACGAGCTGTTGCAATCGGAACGAACCGAAGTGTCCCGGACGCGCCTGGAGCCTCGGTGAGACCGCGGGTACGGGCCCCGTGGACGGGGGTGTGGAGGCAGCGGCCGCGGCGGGCCGCCTCCGCCTCGCGGAAGCCATGATGGAGAATCCCCCTCAATTCGTCCCGATGACCCTGGCCCGCCAGGGCTTTGGCGGCCGGATCACCCTACCCGCCCCACGAACCCCACGGGACAGCAGGCATAGTAGGGGGCCGGTCCGAAGGCCGGGGCCCGGGTGTCACCACCCCGGCGCCCCGCGCGAAGATCGCGCCTGACGAGAATGGGGACTCATGGCATCGCGGCGGGACGAGCTCAACGCGTACACCTTTGCGAAGAAGCGCACGGTGGCGGCATTCCTCCAACCCTCGCCCTCCGGTACGGAGGAGGGGGCGCCGAAGCCGCTGAAGGCGGTCGTCCCCGGCCTGATCGTCTCCGCGCTCGTCGTCGCCGGATTCGGCGCCTGGGGCATGTTCAGTCCCACCGCCCCCAAGGGCTGGGACACCCCCGGCACCCGGGTCATCATCGGCAAGCAGTCGACGACCCGGTACGTCGTCCTGGAGACCGGCAAGGGCAAGGACAAGAAGACCCTGCTCCACCCCGTCCTCAACCTCGCCTCCGCCCGGCTGCTGCTCAACCCCGACCAGTTCCAGGTCATCCAGGTCGACGACAAGAAGCTCGACGAGGGCAAGCCGCCGCGCGGCCCCATCCTCGGCATCCCGTACGCCCCCGACCGGCTTCCCGCCCCGGACGACGCGGGCAAGAAGAAGCGCTGGGCGGTCTGCGAGCAGCCCGGCGGCGGCAAGGGCGCCAGCGTCCAGAAGGCGACCTTCCTCTTCGCCGAGCGCGACGCCAAGCGGACCGAGGGGGACAACAAGCTGAAGGACGGGCAGGTCCTGTACGTCAAGGGCCAGAAGGGCAACGCCCAGTTCCTCGTCGACCACACCGGCACCAAGTACCCGGTGAAGGCCGACCGGGCCGGGCTCCTCACCGCCCTCGTCGGCCTCGGCAAGGAACCGCAGGCCGTCACCGACGACTGGCTCGCCACCCTGAAGACCGGCGACGAGATCGACTTCCCGCACATCGACGGCACGGTCGGCGCCTCCGCCGGCATCCCCGGCAACACCCTCACGGGGACCGAGAACCGGATCGGCATGGTCCTCCTCGCCCAGACCGGCTCGGGACCGCAGTACTACGTCGTCCTCGCCGGCAAGGTCCAGCCCGTCACCCCCTTCACCGCCTGGCTGCTCATCAACTCCCCGGAGACCGGCAACCTCGACATGGACGGCAAGGCCACCACCGTCGACGCCTCCTCCTTCGTCCCGGACCCCACCGTCTTCCACGACGGCGTCCGCTGGCCGACCCTGAAGTCCACCCAGATCAACGCCTCCACAGGCGAGGGCGCCCGCGACACCGTCTGCAGCGTCCTCACCGACGTCGACGAGAAGGGCGACACCGAGCTCGCCACCTGGGCCGGCACCGAGTACCCCGCCGACATCACGGCCGGCGGCACCAGCACGTACGTCACCCCCGGCACCGGCCTGCTCTACACCCAGATCCAGGGCAGGCAGAAGACGCCCGACGGCTCCCTCTTCCTCGTCACCGACACCGGCCTGCGGTACGCCGTCCAGGCCAACGGCGACAGCGACTCCGCCCGCTCCGAGATCGGCGCCGGCGAGCAGAAGCAGACCGACAACAGGCCGGAACCCAGCGACGCCCAGAAGCGTCTCGGCTACGAGAACGTCCAGCCGGCCCTCGTCCCGATCGAATGGTCGGAGTTCCTGTCGAAGGGCCCGCGGCTCGACACCAACAGCGCGCGTCAGCCGCAGGGTTCCTAGGGGGTGGCACCGGTGACGACGACGAACCGCACGACCGCCCTGCTCGCCGCGGGCATCCTCGTGGCCCTGCTCGCCGCCCCCGCCGCCGCGGCCCGGCCGCGCGACGACGGCCCGGCCCTCGACGGCAGCGGCGAGTGCACCTTCCCCATGAAGAAGCAGATCGAGGGCATCCCCTGGCCGCTCCAGCGGGTCCTCCTCGACGAACTGTGGCAGGACACCAAGGGCAAGGGCGTCCGCGTCGCCGTCATCGACACCGGCGTCGACGACGTCAACCAGCAGCTGAGCCGCGCCGTCGACGCCAAGTCGGGCAAGGACTACCTCAAGCCCGACAAGAACAACCCCTCCTACGGCGACGACAAGCGCGGCAAGACCGACGGCACCGTCGACGAGGTCGGCCACGGCACCAAGGTCGCCGGCATCATCGCCGCCCGCCCCCGCAGGGGCACCGGTTTCGTCGGCCTCGCCCCCGAGGCGACGATCATCCCGATCCGGCAGAACGACGAGAAGAACAGCGGCAAGTCCGACACCATGGCCCAGGCGATCGACTACGCCGTGCTCAAGGGCGCCAAGGTCATCAACATCTCGCAGGACACCACGCAGCCGATGAGCCCGGACTCGCCCATGGCCAGGTCGGTGGCCAGGGCGATCGAGAAGGACGTCGTGATCGTCGCCTCCGCGGGCAACGACGGCATGGACGGCAAGAGCAAGAAGACGTACCCGGCGGCCTTCCCCGGCGTCCTCGCCGTCGCCTCCTCCGACCGGAACAACGAACGCGCCGCCTTCTCCCAGTCCGGCCCCATGGTGGGCGTCGCCGCCCCCGGCGTCGACATCGTCTCCACCGTCCCCGGCGGCGGCCAGTGCGTCGACAACGGCACCAGCTTCTCCGCCCCGTACGTCGCCGGCGTCGCCGCCCTGCTCCGCGCCAAGTACCCGGAGTGGAGCGCGGCCCAGATCGTCACCCGCATCGAGCAGACCGCCGTCCGCTCGATCAACGGCCGTGACGACCACGTCGGTTGGGGCGTGGTCGACCCGGTGCGGGCGCTCGCCGACCAGCCCGGGACGCCCGCCTCCTCGCCCGTGCCCGACCCGGGCCCGCCCAAGCCGCCGGCTCCCGAGCCGGCCCGTCTGACGCTGTCGGAGACGCCCCAGGAGCGCTCCGAACGGCTCGCCACCTACACGTTGGGGATCGGAGGAGTCCTGGTGGCCGTGGTCGCCGGGACCGCCACCGTGATCCGCGACAGCCGCCGCAGGAGGGAGGCCCGGTGACGCGCGTACCGGTCAAGTATCGGGACCTTCCTTTGCAGTTGGAACTGCCGCCGTCAATGGCTACAGTGACCGCTGGGGGCACGACAGTGCGAACCCAGCACGGGGGCGGCATCAGAAGATTCCCGTCCGCATCAACACCGGTAGGCCCGACGGCCCGTCCGTCGACGCCGCCGAAGGAAGAAGGGGCAAGATGTCGAAAGACCTGAACGTAACCAGTGCCGAACAAGTCAAGCTCGCCGGCCGGATCCAGGACTTCTCCGACGAGCTCCAGGCCCGCATCACCTCCCTCAACGGTGTGGTGGACCGCGTTCAGGCGGGCTGGCAGGGCGCTGCGAGCAAGGAGTACGACCGGGTCCAGAACGACCTGAACCAGCGTCTGCGCAGCATGCGCGCCGAGCTCAGCAAGCTCGAGGAGATCATGCGCATGAGCGCCGACGGGTTCTCGCAGGAGGAGGAGGACCGCATGCGGTCCTTCCGTCAGATGGACAGCAGCTCCGGCGCCGGTGCCTCCGGCGGTCAGAGCGCCATCCTCGGCATCTGAGCCGTCCGACCCGACCAGTCCTCCGCGCCACTCTCACCCGAGGAGTCAACACCATGACCACTGCGGTCAATTACGACACCGTGACGCAGGCGGCGGCCGACACCCGCCTGACCTCCAGCACCCTCACGCAGAAGCTCGACGACCTCATGGCCGAGGTCAACCGCGTCGCCTCCAACTGGGAAGGTGAAGCGAAGATCGCCTACCGCGAGAGCCAGGACCGCCTGACCCGCGACATGGCCGGCATGAACCAGGACCTGGCGCGCATCGCCCAGCTCCTCGACGAGTCGGTCGTCGGCTACCAGGACACGGACAAGGGCAACGCGGCCCGGTTCCGCATGATGTGATCGGCCTCGCCGACCAGCACAGACACGCGTGAGGGGGTGGCCCGTCCGACGGGCCACCCCCTCACGCGCATCCCCTAGCGCAGGTCGAACTCGCCGTCACGGGCGCCCAGGACGAACGCGTCCCACTCGGCCTTCGTGTAGCGCAGCACCGTGTCCTTGTCGAGGGACGAGCGCATCGCCACCGCGCCCTCGGGCAGCCGCGCGATCTCCACGCGCTCCTCGTCCGGGCTCGTCCCCGGGGCGCCCTGCCACTCGACGCCGGAGATGTCGAGCGCGTACAGCTCGTCCTTCTGGCGCTGCTTCTCGGCGGCGAGCGCGGCGTCCGCGCTCTCGGCGGTGGTCTCGTGTGCGTCGCTCATCGGCGCTTTCCCTTCGCGGTGGTACGACGGTCCCTCCCACCGTAGTGGGAGGGACCGTTCCGTTCCCCGCTGTTCCGGCAGCTCAGTGCTGTTCGGGCAGCCAGCCCAGCTGCACCAGCGGCGTCCCGCGCTTCCGCGAGATGAACGTGCCCCGGCCCGGAGGCATCGGACGCGCCCGGACGCCGCCGAGGATGTCGCCCTCCTGCGGGTCGCCGGAGAGGAGCACGCCCTGCGCGCCCAGCTCCCGCATCCGCTGCATGAACGGTTCGTACATCGCCCGGGAGGCGCCCGCCTGGCTGCGGGCCACGATGAACCGGATGCCGACGTCCCGCGCGAACGGCAGGTTCTCCACCAGGACGGCCAGCGGGTTCCCCGAGTTGGTCGCCACCAGCTCGAAGTCGTCGACGAGGACGAACAGTTGGGGACCCGACCACCAGCTGCGGTCCCGCAGCTGCTGCGGCGTGATGTCGGGCTTCGGTGCCCGCTTCGTCATCACCGTGTTGACCGCGTCCATGTGCATCTGCATGGCCGAGGCCATCGGCGCGTACTCCAGGAGGTGCGAGGGCGCCACCGCCTCCAGCATCGTCCGCCGGTAGTCGCCGACCACGATCCGCGCCTGCTCGGGCGAGTACCGCTCGCACAGCTGCTTGGCGATCAGCCGGAGCAGCGCCGTCTTGCCGGACTCGCTCTCGCCGAAGATCAGGAAGAACGGATCCGACTCGAAGTCGACGAACACCGGCTCCAGGTTCGTCTCGTCGATGCCGATCGCGATGCCGTGCTGCGGGTACTCGAAGCCCTTCGGCAGCTGCTCCGCGGGCAGCCTGCGCGGCAGCAGCCGCACCGCAGGGGCCGGGGCCCCGGTCCAGCTCGCCTTCACCACCTGGACGAACGCCGCCGTGCCGTCCGCCAGGTCGGCCGAGGAGCTCGACCCGTCGATCCGCGGCAGCGCGCCCATGAAGTGCAGCTTCTCCGGGACCTGGCCGCGGCCCGGCACGCCGGTCGGCACGTTCGCCGCGACCTTGCGGTCGAACTCGGAGTCCATGACGTCACCGAGCCGCAGTTCGAGCCGGCCCAGCATCTGGTCCTTGAGCGCCGCCCGCACCTCCATGTACCGGGCGGCGGTGATGACCACGTGGATGCCGTAGCCCAGACCGCGCGCCGCGATGTCGGAGACGATCGGCTCCAGCATGTCGTAGTCGTTGCGGAAGGTCCCCCAGCCGTCCACGATCAGGAAGACGTCGCCCCAGGCCTCGCCCGGCAGTTCGCCCGCGGCCCGCTTGCGCCGGTAGGTCGCGATCGAGTCGATGGAGTGCGCGCGGAAGAACTCCTCCCGCCGGTTCAGGACGCCCATGACCTCCGCGACCGTCCGGCGCACCCGCTCGGGGTCGAGCCGGGACGCCACCCCGCCGACGTGCGGCAGGTCGGCCAGCGAGACCATGCCGCCGCCGCCGAAGTCCAGGCAGTAGAACTGCACTTCGGCCGGGGTGTGGGTGAGCGCGAACGAGGAGACGAGCGTGCGCATGATCGTCGACTTGCCGGACTGCGGACCGCCGACCACCATCATGTGACCGGCCGCGCCCGAGAAGTCCCGGTACAGCACCTCGCGCCGCTGCTCGAACGGCTTGTCGATGAGGCCGAGCGGCACCGTGAGGGCGCCCTGGCGCGTGTACTCCGTCGCCGTGAGCCCCCGGTCCGCGGTCTGCGCGAGCCCCGGCAGCAGCTGGTCGAGCGAGGGCGCCTGGTCGAGCGGCGGCAGCCACACCTGGTGCGCCGGCACCCCCTGGCCCTCCAGGCGCCGCACGATCACGTCGAGGACGGTGTCCGCGAGCGCGTCGTCCTCCTCGTTCCGCTGCGCCGTGAGGTACGCCGGGTCCGGCGCCGCGTACACCACCGGCACCGGCGCCGCCGTGAACAGCGCGGGCCGCCGCTCCACCGGCATCTGCCCGATCTCCAGACGCGGCCCGCCCGTCCGGTACGTCCCCGAGACGTACGCCGCCTTGAAGCGGGTCATCTCGTCCGTACCGAACTTCAGATAGCCCGAACCCGGCACCGACGGCAGGTGGTAGGCGTCCGGCACGCCGATCGCCGTGCGCGACTCCGCCGCCGAGAAGGTCCGCAGACCGATCCGGTACGAGAGGTACGTGTCCAGGCCCCGCAGCTTGCCCTCCTCCAGGCGCTGCGAGGCGAGCAGCAGGTGCACACCCAGGGAGCGGCCGATGCGGCCGATCTGGATGAACATGTCGATGAAGTCCGGCTTGGCGGTGAGGAGCTCGGAGAACTCGTCGATCACCAGGACCAGCGAGGCCAGCGGTTCGAGGGGCGCACCCGCCGCCCGCGCCTTCTCGTAGTCGTGGATGTTGGCGTAGTTGCCCGCCGAGCGCAGCAGCTCCTGCCGCCGCTGGAGCTCGCCGCGGATCGCGTCGCCCATGCGGTCGACGAGCGTCAGGTCGTCGGCGAGGTTGGTGATGACCGCCGCCACGTGCGGCATCTGCGACATGCCCGCGAAGGTCGCGCCGCCCTTGAAGTCCGCGAGGACGAAGTTCAGCGTCTCCGAGGAGTGCGTCACCGCCAGACCGAGCACCAGTGTGCGAAGGAGCTCCGACTTTCCGGAACCCGTCGCGCCGACGCACAGACCGTGCGGGCCCATGCCCTCCTGCGCGGCCTCCTTCAGGTCCAGCATGACCGGCAGGCCGTCCTCGCCGACACCGATCGGCACACGAAGGCGCTCGGCCACCGACCGGGGGCGCCAGGTCCGCGTCACGTCCACCGAGGCCGCGTCGCCCAGGTTCAGCAGGTCCGTGAAGTCCAGGTTGGCGAGCAGCGGCTCGTCGTCGTCCCCGCCGCCCATCCGCAGCGGCGCCAGCTGCCGGGCCAGCGCCTCGGCCGCCGGCAGCGAGATGCCGTCCGGCAGCCCCTCGTACGCGAAGCCGCCGCCCGACTCCAGGCGCAGCCGGCCCGGCCGTACCACCACCGAGAGGCCACCGCGCGGCTCGTCGAGCTCACCGGAGACGACCTCCACGATCGTCACGCCCTGCAGGCCCTCGGCCGCCGCGAGCAGCGAGTCCGGCGGCACCATCCCGCCGTCCAGGACCACCACCACGTGCGGCTGGTCGAGCACCGGCTGGTTCTCCCGGGAGAACCGCGGCCGCCCGTCCAGCTTGGAGCGGACCAAGTTCTCCAGCTCACCGAGGTCGTCGCCGAACAGCCGCTTCGTACCGGCCCCGTCGACCTGCCCCGGCACCTGGGTGTGCGGCAGCCACTTCGTCCAGTCCCAGCGCTCCTGCGCCGGCCGCGCCGCCACCACGGCGAGCATCAGGTCGTCGGGGGAGTGCAGCGTCACCAGCTGCGCCACGAGGGCACGCGCCGCCGCCTGCGCCGACTCCGGCTCGCCCGACACCGTCACGTGGTAGAACGCCCGCATCGAGACCGCCATCGGCAGCCCGTCCAAGGTGCCGTGCACCGCCAGGAACTGCTGCATCGCCCCCGCGCACAACGGCTCCAGCTCGTCCACCGGAGCCGTGTCCGGCGCCACCAGGGGAGTCGCCAACTGCTGTGCCCCGAGGCCGATCCGCGCCTGCCCGAAGTCATGGTCGCCGACCCGGCGCTCCCACACCCGGGAACCCTCGGCCACCACCGACCACAGCTGCTCGGGGGCGGGGTGCAGATACAGCTGGGCGTCCCGCTGCCTGCGCGCCGTGCGCCGGACCGTACGCCGGGTCTGCGCGAGGTATTTGAGGTAGTCGCGGCGGACATCGGCCATTTGCCCCTGCGTACCGCGACGGAATCTCACGAACTGCGCGACCGCCATCGCGGCCGTCGACGCGAGCATCAGCGTGCCCATGATCCGCATGATCGGAGACGGCGTCATGAAGAAGAAGACGACCGAGGAACCCATGCCGAGCATCGGCAGGAGCTGCATCAACGCCGACTCCTGCTGTCCCCGCGGAAGTTCCGGCGGAGACTCCAGGACCAGTTCCTCACCGGGCACTTCCGGAGGAAGGGACCTCGGCGGGCGTTTGACGACGATCTGGCTCACCGGCGCATCAATCCCTCGTTGGAGGCGGGCTCGTGGCGGGAGCATCCGCACGCGACCCCTGCCGGCAGCCGGGCGCGCGGACTTCCCCCATGGGACGGCGATCCTACTTGCAGCCCCCATCGGCCGTCCCCGGTAGGGTGGCGCGCGCATCGTGCGCAACCGCGAATCAGGACGGGCGCAACCGCGAACCGGACGGCCGCAACCGCGAATCAGGGGGTCCACACACGTGAGTACGACCGCAACGACCGGCTTCTGCCGCGTCACCGTCGTGGCGCCGGACAGCCGCATCGACGTCGCGCTCCCCGAGGACATCGCCGTCGCCGACGTCTACCCGGAGATCCTGCGCCTCACCGGCCAGACCCAGGCGGCCGGCACACCGACCGGCTACCACCTGGTCCGCCGCGACGGATCCGTCCTCGACGGCGCCCGCACCCTCGCCGCCCAGCAGGTCCTCGACGGCGAGGTGCTCTCCCTGCGCCCCTTCGCCCAGTCCCTGCCGCCGGCCGTCTACGACGACGTGTCCGACGCCGTCGCCTCCGCCGTCACCCGCGACCGGCACCTGTGGAGCGACGAACTCCTCCGCGGCGCCGGACTCCTCGGCGGCGTGCTGCTCCTCGTCCTCATGGGCTTCGTCCTCTGGTTCGCCGACCCGGTCCGCCACGACATGCACAGCCTCCCCGGGGTCATCGCGGGCGCCGCCGGCTTCCTCCTCACCGCCTTCGCCGGCGTCCGCGCCCGCGTCTACGCGGACCGGGCGACCGCCGTCGCCCTCGGCCTCGGCGCCCTGCCGCTGCTCCTCATCGCCGGCTCCGGCATCATCGCCCCCGACGCCGGCCAGGGCCCCGGCCGCCTGCAGTTCCTGCTCGGCTGCGTCACCGTCCTCGTCGCCTCCGTGGCCCTCGTCGCGCTCACCCCCAGCGGCGACGCCCCCTTCGTCGCGGCCACCTTCCTCGCCGGCGTCGGCACCCTCGCCACCTTCCTGATGATCCTCACGGAGGCCACCGCCACCGAGGCGGCCGCGGCCTGCGCACCCGTCGCCATCGGCGCCGTCGCCTTCCTGCCCGGCCTCTCCGCCCGCTTCGCCCGGCTCCCCATCGGCTACGCCGCCCCGCGCAGCGCCGCCGACGACGACTTCTCCGCCGACCCGCAGCAGGCCGGCGAGGAGGCGCAGCCCGTCGACGGCGAGCGCATCGCGCTCCAGGCCCGCCGCGGCCACGAGATGCTCCTCGGCCTGGTCGGCGGCTGCGCCGCCGTCGTCGTGGGCTCCGCCGCCGTCCTCGGCTTCGCCGGGAACGTCTGGGGCCAGCTCCTCGCCCTCGCCGCCGGCCTCGCGATGCTGCTGCGCGCCCGCCTCTTCCGGTACACCTCGCAGGTCGCCTGCGTCCTCGTCGCCGGCATCGCCGCCATCTCGCTGCTCGTCCTCGGCCTCTCCCTCAACCCGCCGGCCGACCTGGTCAAGGAACTCCTCATGTACGGGGACCGGGGCGGCCTCGACATCCGGACGATCTGGCTCACCGCCGCCGTCGCCGCCGGCGCCGCGCTGACCACCGCGATCGGCCTGATCATCCCGAGGAAGGGCCTCTCGCCGTTCTGGGGCCGGCTCCTCGACCTGGCCGAGGGCTTCGTCCTGCTCTCCCTCGTCCCGCTCGCCCTCGCGGTCCTCGACGTCTTCACCCGGGTCCGCTCCCTCACCAGCAAGTAGCTCCGGCGAGCAGAAAAGGGACCCGGGGGCGCTCCGGCGAGCTGGTACGCTGTGTGACGGCCGTTTGTGTACGCGCTCCCGGAAAGCCCCCGAGATCACTCGGAAGCCTCTGGAAGCTGCGCCCATCGGACCTTCGCCCGTCGAGTCACGGAAGCTTCCCCTGAGACCTAGACCAGGGGCACTCGCGGGCGCACGAACACCAAAGAGGAGATCCGCGTGGCTCTCGACGCCGCTGTCAAGAAGCAGATCATGGCCGAGTTCGGCACCAAGGAGGGCGACACCGGCTCCCCCGAGGTCCAGGTCGCGATGCTGTCCCGTCGCATCTCGGACCTGACCGAGCACCTCAAGCAGCACAAGCACGACCACCACTCCCGTCGTGGTCTGCTGATCCTGGTCGGCCAGCGCCGCCGCCTGCTGCAGTACCTGGCGAAGAAGGACATCCAGCGCTTCCGTACGCTGGTCGACCGCCTCGGCATCCGCCGCGGTGCGGCCGGCGGCGCCAAGTAAGACGCCGTGAAGGGAGCGGTTCCCACTTTCAGGGGGCCGCTCCCTTTGCTGTACGTGCACAAAGTGCGCATCGGCACTTAGTCTGGTCGCACAACCCCATACGACGAGCGCGCAGCCGCCGGCCAGCCGCCGGTCCTCGGTAGTGGCCCCCGGAAACGAAGACCCGGGTGCTTCGATCGAAGACCGGCCCGCACCCTAGGCGAGCTCTCCGCCCCCGTCGCACACCGTCCCCGGCCACACGGGCCGAAGGACGCAAAGACGAACACGTAGGAGAAACCCATAGTGGAGAACGAGACCCACTACGCCGAGGCCGTCATCGACAACGGCGCCTTCGGTACCCGCACCATCCGCTTCGAGACCGGCCGTCTGGCCAAGCAGGCCGCCGGCTCCGCCGTCGCCTACCTGGACGACGACACGATGGTCCTCTCCGCGACCACCGCCTCGAAGCGCCCCAAGGACCAGCTCGACTTCTTCCCCCTGACGGTGGACGTCGAGGAGCGGATGTACGCGGCCGGCAAGATCCCCGGCTCCTTCTTCCGCCGTGAGGGCCGCCCCTCCGAGGACGCCGTCCTCACCTGTCGTCTGATCGACCGCCCGCTGCGCCCCTCCTTCAAGAAGGGCCTGCGCAACGAGATCCAGATCGTCGAGACGATCATGGCGCTCAACCCCGACCACCTGTACGACGTGGTCGCGATCAACGCCGCCTCCTGCTCCACGCAGCTGGCCGGCCTGCCCTTCTCCGGCCCGATCGGCGGCACCCGTGTCGCCCTGATCAAGGGCCAGTGGGTCGCCTTCCCGACGCACACCGAGCTCGAGGACGCCGTCTTCGACATGGTCGTCGCCGGTCGCGTCCTCGAGGACGGCGACGTCGCGATCATGATGGTCGAGGCCGAGGCCACCGAGAAGACCATCCAGCTGGTCAAGGGCGGCGCCGAGGCGCCGACCGAGGAGGTCGTCGCCGCCGGTCTCGAGGCCGCGAAGCCCTTCATCAAGGTCCTCTGCAAGGCCCAGTCGGACCTCGCCGCCAAGGCCGCCAAGCCCACCGGCGAGTTCCCGGTCTACCTCGACTACCAGGACGACGTCCTGGAGGCGCTCTCCGCCGCCGTCAAGGACGAGCTCGCCCAGGCGCTCACCATCGCCGGCAAGCAGGAGCGCGAGACCGAGCTCGACCGCATCAAGGACCTCGCCGCCGAGAAGCTCCTCCCGGCCTTCGAGGGCCGCGAGAAGGAGATCGCGGGCGCCTACCGCGCGCTGACCAAGAAGCTGGTCCGCGAGCGCATCATCAAGGACAAGGTCCGCATCGACGGCCGCGGCATCACGGACATCCGTACGCTCGCCGCCGAGGTCGAGGCCATCCCGCGCGTGCACGGCTCGGCGCTGTTCGAGCGTGGCGAGACCCAGATCCTGGGCGTCACCACCCTCAACATGCTCCGCATGGAGCAGCAGCTGGACACCCTCTCCCCGGTGACCCGCAAGCGCTACATGCACAACTACAACTTCCCGCCGTACTCCGTCGGCGAGACCGGCCGCGTGGGCTCGCCCAAGCGCCGCGAGATCGGCCACGGCGCCCTTGCCGAGCGCGCCCTCGTCCCGGTCCTCCCGACCCGCGAGGAGTTCCCCTACGCGATCCGCCAGGTGTCCGAGGCCCTCGGCTCCAACGGCTCGACGTCCATGGGCTCGGTCTGCGCCTCCACCATGTCGCTGCTGAACGCCGGTGTGCCGCTGAAGGCCCCCGTCGCCGGCATCGCCATGGGTCTGATCTCCGAGGAGATCGACGGCCAGACGCACTACGTCGCCCTCACCGACATCCTCGGTGCGGAGGACGCCTTCGGCGACATGGACTTCAAGGTCGCCGGTACGAAGGAGTTCGTCACCGCCCTCCAGCTCGACACCAAGCTGGACGGCATCCCGGCCTCCGTCCTGGCCGCGGCCCTCAAGCAGGCCCGCGACGCCCGCCTCCACATCCTCGACGTGATGATGGAAGCGATCGACACGCCGGACGAGATGTCCCCGAACGCCCCGCGGATCATCACCGTCAAGATCCCCGTGGACAAGATCGGTGAGGTCATCGGCCCCAAGGGCAAGATGATCAACCAGATCCAGGAGGACACCGGCGCCGAGATCACGATCGAGGACGACGGCACCATCTACATCGGTGCCGCCGACGGCCCGGCCGCCGAGGCCGCCCGCGCCACGATCAACGGCATCGCCAACCCGACCATGCCGGAGGTCGGCGAGCGCTACCTGGGTACGGTCGTCAAGACCACCACCTTCGGTGCCTTCGTCTCCCTGCTCCCGGGCAAGGACGGCCTGCTGCACATCTCGCAGATCCGCAAGCTCGCCGGTGGCAAGCGCGTGGAGAACGTCGAGGACGTGCTCGCGATCGGCTCCAAGGTCCAGGTCGAGATCGCCGAGATCGACCAGCGCGGCAAGCTCTCCCTGATCCCCGTGATCGCGGACGAGGACGGCGCCGAGGGTGACAAGGACGACGCTGCCAAGTGACGTCCCGTAGTTCCCGCGCGACGGCCCGCCCCTCTTCGGAGGGGCGGGCCGTCGCCCGTACCCAAACGCTTCTCCCGGGCAAGGACGGCATCGGCACGGTCCGCCGCACGACCCTCCCCGGCGGCCTGCGGATCGTCACCGAGACCCTCCCCTCCGTGCGCTCCGCCACCTTCGGCATCTGGGCGCACGTCGGCTCCCGCGACGAGACCCCGACGCTCAACGGCGCGACCCACTACCTGGAGCACCTCCTCTTCAAGGGCACCCACAAGCGGTCCGCCCTCGACATCTCCGCCGCGATCGACGCGGTCGGCGGCGAGATGAACGCCTTCACGGCGAAGGAGTACACCTGCTACTACGCCCGGGTCCTCGACACCGACCTGCCGCTGGCGATCGACGTCGTCTGCGACATGCTCACGGACTCGCTCATCCTCGACGAGGACGTGGACGCCGAGCGCGGCGTCATCCTCGAAGAGATCGCGATGACCGAGGACGACCCCGGTGACGTCGTGCACGAGCTGTTCGCGCAGACGATGTTCGGCGACACCCCGCTGGGCCGCCCGGTCCTCGGCACCGTCGACACGATCAACGCGCTCAGCCGCGGCCAGATCGCCCGCTTCTACAAGAAGCACTACGACCCGACCCACCTGGTCGTCGCCTGCGCCGGCAACGTCGACCACGCCACGGTGGTGCGCCAGGTCCGCCGCGCCTTCGAGAAGGCCGGCGCCCTCGGCCGTACGGACGCCGTCCCCGTCGCCCCCCGCGAGGGCTCCCGGACCCTCCGTACGGCGGGCCGCGTCGAGCTCCTGAACCGCAAGACCGAGCAGGCCCACGTGGTCCTCGGCATGCCGGGCCTGGCCCGCACCGACGAGCGCCGCTGGGCCCTCGGCGTGCTGAACACCGCCCTCGGCGGCGGCATGTCCTCCCGCCTCTTCCAGGAGGTCCGCGAGAAGCGCGGCCTGGCCTACAGCGTGTACTCGTACACCTCGGGCTTCGCCGACTGCGGCCTCTTCGGGGTGTACGCGGGCTGCCGGCCCAGCCAGGTCCACGACGTCCTGAAGATCTGCCGCGACGAGCTCGACAAGGTCGCCTCCGACGGCCTCACGGACGAGGAGATCACCCGCGCCGTCGGGCAGCTCTCCGGCTCGACCGTCCTCGGCCTGGAGGACACCGGCGCGCTGATGAACCGCATCGGCAAGAGCGAGCTGTGCTGGGGCACCCAGATGTCGGTCGACGACATGCTCACCCGGATCGCGGCGGTCACCCCGGACGAGGTCCGCGAGGTCGCCCGCGATGTACTGGAGCAGCGGCCCTCGCTGTCGGTGATCGGCCCGCTGAAGGACAAGCAGGCGGACCGCCTCCACCAAGCGGTCTCCTGACCCACGAGTCCCGTAAGGAAGAGCAATGAGCAAGCTGCGTGTGGCGGTCCTCGGAGCCAAGGGCCGCATCGGCTCCGAGGCCGTGAAGGCCGTCGAGGCCGCCGAGGACATGGAACTGGTCGCGGCCCTCGGCCGCGGCGACGACCTGGAGGCGCTCACCGAGGCGGGCGCCCAGGTCGTCGTCGAGCTGACCACTCCGGCCTCCGTGATGGAGAACCTCGACTACTGCGTGCGCCACGGCATCCACGCGGTGGTCGGCACCACCGGCTGGACCGAGGACCGCCTCGCGCAGCTGCGGACCTGGCTCGCCGCCTCCCCGGAGACCGGCGTCCTCATCGCCCCGAACTTCTCCATCGGCGCGGTCCTCACCATGAAGTTCGCGCAGATCGCGGCCCCGTACTTCGAGTCCGTCGAGGTCGTCGAACTGCACCACCCGAACAAGGTGGACGCCCCCTCCGGCACCGCCACCCGCACCGCCCAGCTGATCGCCGAGGCCCGGTCGAAGGCAGGCTGCGCCCCGCAGCCCGACGCCACGACCACCGCCCTCGACGGGGCGCGCGGGGCGAACGTCGACGGCGTCCCCGTCCACGCCGTACGGCTCCGGGGCCTGCTCGCCCACCAGGAGGTGCTGCTCGGCGGCGAGGGCGAGACCCTCACCGTCCGGCACGACTCCCTGCACCACTCCAGCTTCATGCCGGGCATCCTCCTGGGCGCCCGCCGCGTGACCAGCACTCCTGGCCTCACCTTCGGCCTGGAGCACTTCCTGGACCTGGGCTGACGGCCATGGGCGGAAAGATCACGTACGTCTTCCTCTCCACCGTGCTCGTCCTCGTCTTCGGCGTGGTGGCGATGGAGGGCGTCCTGCTCCTCCTCACGGGCGAGCCGGCCGCCATGGGCATGGGCGCGGTGGCGTTCCTGCTGCCCGCCGTCGGCGGCTGGTTCCTCTGGAAGAACACCAGCTTCGCGCGCCGGGCCAACCGCCTGGCCGCGGAGCTGGAGGCCGAGGGCGGCCTGCCCGTCGACGAGCTGAAGCGCACGGAGGGCGGCCGGATCCTCCGGGACTCGGCCGACGAGGTCTTCGCCCGGCGCAAGGCCGAGACGGAGGATTCACCGGAGGACTGGCGCTGCTGGTTCCGGCTCGCGGTGGCCTACCACGACGCCCGGGACACCCCCCGGGCCCGCAAGGCGATGCAGCGGGCCATCGCGCTCCACGAGGGGCGTCCGGTCAGCGCGTAGCGGCCGGGGCCGTGCCGTACTCGGCGTTCCAGGCCTCGACCGTGTCGGCCGCCCGGTCGAAGGCCTCGATGCGGGAGAGGAAGTCGGCGTTGTGGTCGGTGAGCAGCAGCAGCTGCTCACCACCCCGCCGGTCGAGCACCAGGGCCTGGCCCTGGACCGTGCGGGGGAGTCCCAGCCAGCGCACCGGCTGCTGGGTGGTCCGCAGGGACGTCACCTTCGCCCAGGGCACGGTGACCGTCGAGAAGAAGCCCACGCGCCGCACACCGGCGCGGCTCACCCAGGCGCCCATGCGCAGCATCCGCAGGGCGGCCGCGATGACGAGCACGGCGATGCCGAACGTGACGCCCGCCCCGCCGAAGGCCCCGGCGAACGCGACGATCACGGCGGCGAGCAGGACGAACGAGGCGAGCAGCAGCGCGAGCGCCGCCGCTCCCACCCGCCACGACCCCGGCCGGTACGGACGACGCCACTGATCGTGGTCGTCGAACGGCAGGGCGACATGGTCGGTCGTGTCAAAAGCACGGTCGGCCGTCAGGAAGGGCAGGGGCACGACAGGTCCTCACTCACAAGCACGCTCGAAGGGGCAGTGCCCGGTGAGGCTACCTCAGCGGTTGTCGGAGGCCTCGGACTGCTGCTGACGAGTGCCCGAGTCCCCCGACTGGAGCGAGGGCATCCCGAAGACCAGGGACCCGACGAGGCCGGCCACGACGGTCAGCCCGAGCAGGGTGCGGCCCACGATCTGCGAGGCGCTGAGGCGCTCCCGGGGCGGTGGAGTGACGTTACTGCGGAAGTGGTCGGCCTCCGCGACGAACGCGAACGGTACGGCCTCTCTCCGGCGGAACATCAGGGCCACTCTCCTTGTCTTCGTCGTGATGCGTCACAGGTACAGACGACGCAACCGACGTTTTGGTGCCCTTTTTCATCAAAGCGGCCGAATCTCATCCTCCGGTAGGACGCCGCCGCAGCGGCAACCGCAAGAGCTGGAGGACTGTGCACTCCCACGAGGGCACACATGTCCGAACGCACCATGCGAAGTGTCCGTATTGCGACGTTTCACGAAGTTCATCTAGGCTGATCAAACGGACCCGGCGCTGCCTGAACCCCCGAGCAGGCAGCGCCGGGCTCCCCTTCTCCTGTCCCCCTCAGGGGCGCCCGGTGCTGAGCAGCGAGTAGCGTGTTACCCATGGCTCCGATCTCCACTCCGCAGACCCCCTTCGGGCGGGTCCTCACCGCCATGATCACGCCCTTCACGGCGGACGGCGCACTCGACCTCGACGGTGCCCAGCGACTCGCCAGCCACCTGGTGGACGCGGGCAACGACGGCCTCGTCATCAACGGCACCACCGGTGAGTCCCCGACCACCGGCGACGCGGAGAAATCGGACCTCGTACGAGCGGTACTGGAGGCGGTCGGCGACCGCGCCCACGTCGTCGCCGGCATCGGCACCAACGACACCCACCACTCCATCGAACTGGCCCGCACCGCCGAGCGCGACGGCGCCCACGGCCTCCTCGCCGTGACGCCCTACTACAACAAGCCCCCGCAGGAGGGCCTGTACCGGCACTTCTCGGCCATCGCCGACGCCACCGGCCTCCCCGTGATGCTCTACGACATCCCCGGCCGCAGCGGCGTCCCGATCGACACCGAGACGATCGTCCGCCTCGCAGAGCACCCGCGCATCGTCGCCAACAAGGACGCCAAGGGCGACCTCGGCCGCGCCAGCTGGGCCATCGCCCGCTCCGGCCTCGCCTGGTACTCCGGCGACGACATGCTCAACCTGCCGCTGCTCTCCGTCGGCGCCTGCGGCTTCGTCTCCGTCGTCGGCCACCTCGTCACCCCGGAGCTCCGCGCCCTCCTCGACGCCCACCTCGGCGGCGAGGTCCAGAAGGCCACCGAGATCCACCAGAAGCTGCTCCCGGTCTACACCGGCATGTTCCGCACCCAGGGCGTCATGACCACCAAGGCCGCCCTCGCCCTCCAGGGCCTCCCGGCCGGCCCGCTGCGCCCCCCGCTCGTCGAGCTCTCCGAGCAGGAGACCGAGCAGCTCAAGGTCGACCTGGCCGCCGGCGGGGTAGAACTCTGACAACAGACTTCACAACTGAACACTGACAACAGCAAGTGCACGATTGTCATGCGCGCCACGTGCCCGACCGGTACGTGGCGCGCATGGTGAGGAGAGTCTTTTGAGTCATCCGCATCCTGAACTCGGCGCCCCGCCGAAGCTGCCCAAGGGCGGCCTGCGCGTCATCCCGCTCGGTGGCCTCGGTGAGATCGGCCGCAACATGACGGTCTTCGAGTTCGACGGCCGTCTGCTGATCGTCGACTGCGGCGTCCTCTTCCCCGAGGAGGAGCAGCCCGGCATCGACCTGATCCTGCCGGACTTCACCATCATCCGGGACCGCCTCGACGACATCGAGGGCATCGTGCTCACGCACGGCCACGAGGACCACATCGGTGCCGTCCCGTACCTGCTCCGGCTGAAGCCGGACATCCCGCTCATCGGCTCCAAGCTGACCCTCGCCCTCATCGAGGCGAAGCTCCAGGAGCACCGCATCCGCCCCTACACCCTCGAGGTGAAGGAAGGCGACCGCGAG
This sequence comes from Streptomyces sp. NRRL B-24572, assembly GCF_002156145.1. Taxonomy (NCBI): domain Bacteria; kingdom Bacillati; phylum Actinomycetota; class Actinomycetes; order Kitasatosporales; family Streptomycetaceae; genus Streptomyces; species Streptomyces sp. NRRL B-24572. The sequence continues at coordinate 19,434 of NZ_MWIG01000086.1, forward strand.
CAGCTGGGCCCCTTCGACTGCGAGTTCGTCGCGGTCAACCACTCCATCCCGGACGCCCTGGCCGTCGCCATCCGCACCCCCGCGGGCATGGCCGTCGCCACCGGCGACTTCAAGATGGACCAGCTCCCGATGGACGGCCGGCTCACCGACCTCCACGCGTTCGCGCGGCTCAGCGAGGAGGGCATCGACCTCCTGCTGTCCGACTCGACGAACGCCGAGGTCCCGGGCTTCGTCCCGCCGGAGCGCGACATCTCCAACGTCCTGCGGAACGTCTTCGCGAACGCCCCGAAGCGCATCATCGTGGCCAGCTTCGCCAGCCACGTGCACCGCATCCAGCAGATCATCGACGCCGCCCACGAGTACGGCCGCAGGGTCGCCTTCGTCGGCCGCTCGATGGTCCGGAACATGGGCATCGCCCGCGACCTGGGCTACCTCCGGGTCCCGGCCGGCCTCGTCGTGGACGTGAAGACCCTCGACGACCTGCCGGACGACGAGGTCGTGCTGGTCTGTACGGGTTCCCAGGGCGAGCCCATGGCGGCCCTGTCCCGCATGGCCAACCGCGACCACCAGATCCGCATCGTCCCCGGCGACACGGTGATCCTCGCGTCCTCCCTCATCCCGGGCAACGAGAACGCGGTCTACCGCGTGATCAACGGCCTGACCCGCTGGGGCGCGAACGTGGTCCACAAGGGCAACGCCAAGGTCCACGTCTCGGGCCACGCCTCGGCCGGCGAGCTGCTGTACTTCTACAACATCTGCAAGCCGAAGAACCTCATGCCGGTCCACGGCGAATGGCGCCACCTGCGCGCCAACGCCGAGCTCGGCGCGATGACGGGCATCCCCAAGGACCACATCGTCATCGCCGAGGACGGCGTCGTCGTCGACCTGGTCGACGGCCGCGCCCGCATCACCGGCAAGGTCCAGGCGGGCTACGTGTACGTCGACGGCCTCTCGGTCGGCGACGTCACGGAGACCTCCCTCAAGGACCGCCGCATCCTGGGCGAGGAAGGCATCATCTCGGTCTTCCTGGTGGTCGACTCCTCCACCGGCAAGATCGTGGGCGGCCCGAACATCCACGCCCGCGGCTCCGGCATCGAGGACTCCGCCTTCGACGCGGTGATCCCGAAGATCGACCAGGCCCTCAACAAGTCGGCCCAGGACGGCGTCGTCGAACCCCACCAGCTCCAGCAGCTGATCCGCCGCACCGTCGGCAAGTGGGTCTCCGACACCTACCGCCGGCGCCCGATGATCCTCCCGGTCGTCGTCGAGGTCTGAGGCGCCTGACCAGCGCGTCACCGGAGCGGGGCCCCCCGATTTGCATCGGGGCGCCCCGCTCCAGTACGTTTACGGCTCCGCCAGATCGGGAAGTCCCCGGCGCCGCCGTGCGCCCGGAGGACGAACCGGGAGGCGGGAAATCCGACTCAGAACTTCTGATAAAGTCGGAACGCGCCGGAAGGCCTCGAAGAAACACAAATTCGGGACCGGAAAGCACCGAGGAAATCGGATCGGAAAGATCTGATAGAGTCGGAAACGAAGGAAGCGCCCGGAGGGCCCGGAAACGGGAACGAAGGAAGCGTCCGCACCTTGAGAACTCAACAGCGTGCCAAAAATCAACGCCAGATTAGTTGATACCCCGTCCATCTCCGGATGGCCGAGGTTCCTTTGAAAAAGTCCACCCCTCGGGGTGGCGACAACACAGCGAGGACGCTGTGGACGGTCGGCCACATTCCGGCATGACCGTCCCGCTCAACGCGAGTGTG
>NZ_MWIG01000860.1:0-1450 GCF_002156145.1 Streptomyces sp. NRRL B-24572
ACCCCCCTGCCCCAGCGGGACGATTGCCCACACGGGCGGGGGCGCCGCCCAGTCGGGCGCGGGCCCACACGGGCGGGGCGAAGCCCAGCAGGGCGCGGGTCGCACGGGCGTGGGCCCACACGGGGGGACGCGCCGTCAGGGGCGGTCGTATTCCTCCGTCAGTTCGCGGCAGCGCTTCACGTCCGCCGCCATCGCCTGCAGCAGATCGTCCAGCGTGTCGAACTTCAGCATGCCCCGCACGTACGCCAGGAAGTCCACGGCCACGTGCAGCCCGTACAGGTCGAGGCCCTCGCGGTCGATCGCGTACGCCTCGACCGTCCGCTCCGTGCCGTCGAACTGCGGGTTCGTGCCGACCGAGATCGCCGCCGGCATCCGCTCCCCCGCGGCCGTCAGCCAGCCCGCGTAGACACCGTCCGCCGGGATCGCCGTGTGCGGCAGGGTCTCGACGTTGGCCGTCGGGAAGCCGAGCTCGCGGCCGCGCTGCGCGCCGCGGACGACGATGCCCTCGACCCGGTGCGGGCGGCCGAGGATCTCGGCGGCGCCGGCCATGTCACCCTCGGCGACGAGGCGGCGGGTGAGGGTGGAGGAGAAGGGCTGTCCGCCGCCGGCGGCCCCGCTGACGTACAGGTCGATGACCTCGACCTCGTAGTCGTAGGTGGCGCCGAGCTCGGTGAGGAAGGCGACGTTGCCGGCGGCCCGGTGCCCGAAGCGGAAGTTGGGGCCCTCGATGACGGCCTTCGCGTGCAGCTTGTCGACGAGCACCTTGACGATGAAGTCGGCCGGGGAGAGTTGCGAGAACTCCGCCGTGAACGGCAGCACGAGCACCGCGTCCACGCCGAGCTCCGCGATCAGCTCCGCACGCCGGTGGTGCGGGGCGAGCAGCGGCGGGTGGCTGCCGGGGCGCACGACCTCGGAGGGGTGCGGGTCGAAGGTGACGACGACGGAGGGGACGCCCAGCTCCCGGGCGCGCTCGACGGCACGCCCGATGATCAGCTGGTGTCCGCGGTGCACCCCGTCGTAGGAGCCGATGGTGACGACGCTGCGTCCCCAGTCCTGGGGGATGTCCTCCAAGCCACGCCAGCGCTGCACTGTGACCGCTCCTCGTCCGCCTGTTCGCCCTGTTCGCCTTTACGCAGGTCTAAGACTGCCATGTCCACGGCCGTCGGTACGCATCGGCATGGCAGTGCCGGGGCTCCGCAGCGCCTGGAGGGTCTCCGGGCCGAGCAGCGGCGCCCACTCGCCGGGGGCGGCGACCGTCCAGGCGGCGAGGAGCGCGGCGAAGGCGGGCAGCTCGCGGACGGCCCCGGCGAGGGCACGGTCGAGCAGCCAGGCGCCTGCGGGGGTACGGACGCACAGCGCGCCGACGCGGTGCGTGAGCTCCCGGGTGCGCGGCACGGTACGCCGCTCCGCGCCCTCCGCGGCGGCCCGCAGGAGGGCGCGGAGCGGCGTA
>NZ_MWIG01000861.1:0-2507 GCF_002156145.1 Streptomyces sp. NRRL B-24572
GCCCAGCCCGGCCCACCGAGGAGTCCGCACCCCCATGGCCACCCCCCTGACCATCACCCCGCGCCCGCTCGGCCGCCGCGAGGCGAAGGAGCGCACCGCCGCCCTCCTGGCCGAACGTCCCGATCTCGCCGAGCGCCTGCACCGGCTGCGCCGTCTCGGCCGGGAGGTGCGCTCCTGCGAGGTGCACCTCACCAACACCTGCAACATCCGCTGCAAGGGCTGCTGGTACTTCGAGGGCGGCTTCGACACCGCCGTGCGCGAGCTGTCCGACGTCGACAAGATCCGCGCCTTCGCCCGCCGGCTGCGGGACGAGGGGGTCAACCAGGCCACCCTGATCGGCGGCGAGCCGACCCTGGTGCTGCGCCGGGTGGAGGCGTTCGTCGAGGAGCTGCCGTACATCACGATCTCGACCAACGGCCTGCGTCCGATGCCCGTGCAGGGCTTCGAGCACATCGCCGTGGCCGTCAGCATCTTCGGCGGCGGGCCGCTCGACGACGACCTGCGGGCCATCCGGGTCAACGGCTCCAAGTTCACCGGCCTGTTCGACACGGCGCTCTCGCACTACAAGGACGATCCGCGGGTCCTGTTCATCTTCGCGCTCTCCGAGGACGGGCTGCCGTACCTCGAACCGACCGTGCGCAAGATCGCCGAGAACGGCAACATCGTCACCTTCAACTTCTACAGCGAGCACGGCACCGACAACCCGCTGCGGATCGAGAACGAGCGACGCGTCCTCGAGGAGGCCCTGCGGGTCAAGGAGGCGTACCCGGAGGCCGTGGTCAGCCATCCGTACTTCATCCGCAGCCTCATCACCGGCACCTCGCACTGGGGGGCGCGCTTCGGGTACGACGTGTGCCCGAGCCTCAGCGTCGACCACCCCGCCCACGAGGAGCGGGTCGCCAACGGCAACCCGGTGATCCCGGGCTTCGCCGCCTGGGGCGCCGACTACGAGTCGCTGCAGTTCTGCTGCACGTCCGGGGAGTGCGGCGGCTGCCGCGACAGCCAGGCCGTCTACAGCTGGCTGGTGGTCAGCGCCTCCCGCTTCCTGGACAGCGCCGCGCGCCTGGAGGAGTGGGTGGACATCGCGGAGAGCTACTGGCGCCAGTGGCACTGGTCCCCGTACCACGCCTCGAAGCTCACCACCCCCTGATCGCAGCCCTGATCGCAGCTCTGATCGCCGCTCTGGTCCCCACACCGCACGGGAGAGTCATGTCCGAGACATCCGAGGCGTCCGAGACGCTGGACCGCGCCACCATCGAGCAGTTCATCACCGACGCCCTCGTCGAGCTCGGCGTCGACGCCGCCGACGTCCGGCCCGGGGCCGCGCTCGACGACCTGGAGATCGACTCGCTCGACATGGTCGAGCTCGCGCAGTCCGTCAAGCGGGACCTCGGCGTGCCGGTCCGCACGAAGGACTTCGACGGCATCGACACCGTCGGCCAGATCCTCGAACTCTGCTACGAGAAGGCCGGAGTTGAGTGATCCGGAGAAGGGTGGCCGGGCGGTCGTCGTCACCGGTTTCGGCGCGGTCACCCCGCTCGGCGTCGGCGCCGGCCTGCTCCACGAGCGCGTCGTCGCCGGGGACGCGGCGGCCCCCGGCCCCCATCCGGCGGTCCGTCCCGCGGACTTCACCGCGACCGACCACCTGCCGCGCAACCTGGTGCGCCGGACAGACCGGTTCACCCAGCTGACCCTGGTGGCGGCCGACGAGGCCCTGACGCAGGCCGGGAAGCGGGACGGCGCGCCGTCGCCCTGGCGGTCCGAGCGCGTCGCCTGCGTCATCGGCTGCGGCCTCGGCGGCACGGCCTCCTTCGAGGCGCAGCAGGAGGTGTACGGCAGGGAGGGCGCCGAGTTCGTGTCGCCGCTGATGGTCCCGCAGATGATGGCCAACGCGGCCGCCGCCCACCTCTCCATGCGGCACGGCTTCCGCGGCGAGAGCCTGTGCGTCGCGTCCGCGTGCAGCAGCGGCGCGCAGGCCGTCGGTACGGGCATGCGGCTCCTCGCCTCCGGCGCGGCCGACGCCGTCGTCGTGGGCGGCGCGGAGGCCGCCTCGTCGGACCTGGTGGCGGCCGCGTTCGCCAACGCCGGTGCGCTCTCGCCGAGCGGCTGCGCCCGCCCCTTCGACCGGGACCGCGACGGCTTCGTGATCGGCGAGGGGGCCGGGATCCTCGTCCTGGAGACGGCGGAGGGCGCCGCCCGGCGCGGGGCCGAGGTCCTCGGGGCCGTACGGGGGTACGGGGTGACCTCCGACGCCCATCACGTCACCGCGCCCGAGCCCACCGGCGGGCCCGCGGGCCGGGCGGTCGCGCTCGCGCTGCGGGAGGCCGCGGTGGCGCCCGGGGAGCTGGCGTACGTGAACGCCCACGGGACCGGCACCGCCCTCAACGACCGTCTGGAGTGCGAGGCCCTGCGGCAGGCCCTCGGGGCCGACGTCCTCGCCGAGCTGCCCCTCTCCTCCTCCAAGGGCGCCTTCGGGCACCTCTTCGGGGCGGCGGGCGCGGTCGAGG
>NZ_MWIG01000862.1:0-1784 GCF_002156145.1 Streptomyces sp. NRRL B-24572
CCGGTGCCAGGGGGAGAGGGCGTACTCGTACGCCGCCGCCCGCACCCAGCCCGCCGGGTCCGCGTCCACGGCCACCTCGGGCCAGCGCTGCCAGGCGTGGTGGAAGGCGTGCTCGACGGCCTCGCGGGAGAGCCCGCGGCGGCCGGTGAGCAGGTAGGTCTGGTGGACGAGGCCGGGCGCGATGTACGCGTACAGCGCGTCGAAGGCCTCTTCGGGCGTGAGCCCCGGTACGGCGGGTTCCGCCGGAGCCTCGGGCGTGAGCCCCGGTGCGGCGGGTTCCGCTTCCATGGGGGCCTCCACCGGTTTCAGCCGCTCCGGCGGCTTCGCGGCGCCTTTGCGGGCGGGACCCGGAGCGATGGCCGGGGCCGGGGACGGGGCCCGCGGCGGCTTGGCGGCCCGCTTGACGGCGGCCTTGGGGCGGACGCCTGCCGCCGCGGGGGACGTCGCCGCGGGGGCGCCCGACCCGACGGAGGGCCTCGCCGCGGCGGCCGCGGGAGGCTGGACCTGGGCCTCTGCCGCCTCCGGTCGGGCCTCGGCCGACGCCGTTGCCCGTCGGGCCTCTTCCTCCGCCTCCGGTCGGGGCTCCGGGTGCGTCGGCGGGGGCTCCGGGTCGTGGGCGGTGAGCAGCCTCGCGTAGGCCTCGCGCTTGCGGCCGCGGGGGGTCGAGCGGCCGGTCTCCCAGGACCTGACCGTGGCCTTCGTGACGCCCATGGCCTCGGCGACCTGCTCCTCGCTGAGGGCGAGGGCTTCACGCAACCTGCGCCGCTCCTTCGGGGTCGGCAGGGTCGCGGAGGGTGCGGAATCCGCGGTGCTCCGGCTCATCGGCGTCGACCTCCCGCAGAGCTGCTCTGGGCGGAAAAGTACATAAACGTATATTGAGCGACACAGCGGAGGTTTGCCTGTTACGCGGCGAAAGCGCGTGTCGTTGGCACCATGGCCCCGTGACCCATGTGACCGAGCCGCACCCCCTGGTCCAGGGCGGCCGTTCCGCCGCGCTCGCCACCGCCTGCGTCCGGGGCGGGCTGGCCGCCGGACTCGGTCTCGGCACCCTCGCGGTCCTGGTGATCGCGGCCTGGATCAGCTCCCCGTACCCCGACAGCGGACCCGTCGGCGCCCTGCACGTCGCCGCCGGCCTCTGGCTGCTCGCGCACGGCGTGGACCTGGTCCGTACGGACACCCTGTCCGGCCTGCCCGCGCCCCTCGGCATCGTCCCGATGCTCCTCGCCGCCCTGCCCGTCTGGCTCGTCCACCGGGCCGCCCGCGACACCCTCGACCCGGGTGACGACGGGGCCCGGCCGTGCCCCTCCCCGAGCGGCGCCCTCGCCGCCGTGGCCGGGGGATACCTGCTGGTCGCGGCCGCCGTCGTGGTCTACAGCGAGAGCGGCCCCCTGCCCGCCGACCTCCTCACCGCCGGACTCTGGCTGCCCGCCGTCGTCACCGGCGCGGCGGGCGCGGGCGTCTGGACGGCGCTCGGCCGCCCGATGCCCGGGCGGCGGACGTCCGCCGCCCTGCGCGCCGCCGGGGCGCCCCGCACGCGGCGAGGACCCGTTCCAGTTCCCGCAGCCCCTGGTCGAGGGTGCGGATCTCGGTGACGAGCACGTCCAGCCCGGCCGCGCCCACGGCGGCGAGCTCGGGGGCGCGGTTCTCCTCCTCGCTGGCGAGCACGAGGTCGGGCCGGAGCGCGGCGATCGCCGTGACGTCGGCGTTCTTGGTCCCGCCGATGCGGACGACGTCGAGCCCGGCGGGGTGGCCGCACCAGTCGGTGGCGCCGACGAGGACGCCGG
>NZ_MWIG01000863.1:0-3295 GCF_002156145.1 Streptomyces sp. NRRL B-24572
CTGCGCCGCTTCGCCGCCGAGACCCGCGTCGGCCCCGCCAACCTCGTCCAGCCCCTCTTCCTCCGCGAGGGCCTCACCGAACCGCGTGAGATCCCCTCCATGCCGGGCGTCTTCCAGCACACCCGCGACACCCTCCGCAAGGCCGCCGCCGAGGCCGTCGCCAACGGGGTCGGCGGGCTCATCCTCTTCGGGATCCCCGAGCACAAGGACCCCACCGGCACCGGCGCCGTCGACCCGGACGGCATCCTCCAGGTCGCCCTGCGCGACGTCACCGCCGAGGTCGGCGACTCCACCGTGATCATCGGCGACATCAACCTCGACGAGTACACCGACCACGGCCACACCGGCGTCCTCGACGCCAACGGCGACGTCGACAACGACGCCAGCATCGAGCTGTACGCGCAGGCCGCCGTCGTCCAGGCCGACGCCGGCGCCCAGATCGTCGCCCCCAGCGGCATGATGGACGGCCAGGTACGCCGCATCCGCGAGGCCCTCGACCGGGCGGGACACCAGTCCGTCGCCATCCTCGGCTACTCCGCCAAGTACGCCTCGCACTTCTACGGCCCCTTCCGCGACGCCGTCGAGTCCACCCTGCGCGGCGACCGCAAGGGCTACCAGCAGTTCCCCGGCAACATCCGCGAATCCCTCCTGGAGGTCTCGCTCGACGTCGCCGAGGGCGCCGACCTCGTCATGGTCAAGCCCGCCCTCGCCTACCTCGACATCGTCCGGCTGATCGCCGACCACGTGCAGGTGCCCGTCGCGGCCTACCAGGTCTCCGGCGAGTACTCCATGGTCGAGGCGGCCGCCGCCAAGGGCTGGATCGACCGCGACCAGGTCGTCCGGGAGAGCCTCGCCTCCATCCACCGCGCCGGCGCCACCCAGATCATCACCTACTGGGCCTCCGAGTTCGCCCAGAGCCTGGACCGGTGACCCGGTGACCCCGTCCTCCACCGTGCTGGTCCTCGGCATCAGCCATGCCAGCGCCCCGCTCGACCTCCTGGAGAGACTCGCCGGCACCGACCGGCCCGCGGAGGAGCTCGTCTCCGACGTGACCTCCGTCGACGGCATCGACGCCGCCGTCGTCGTCTCCACCTGCAACCGCCTGGAGATCTACGCCGAGACCCGTGCCTCCGCCCCCGAACTCGACGGTCTCGGCGAGCTGTTCGCCCAGCACACCGGCGTCGACCACGAGGAGATCGCCCCGCACCTCTACAGCCACCACGCCGACGGAGCCGTACGCCACCTCTTCGCCGTGGCCTCCGGACTCGAATCGGTCGTGGTCGGCGAGGACCAGATCCTCGGCCAGGTGAAACTGGGCCTCGAACGGTCCCAGCGGCTCGACCGCACCGGCCGCGTCCTCGCCAAGGCCGTCCAGACCGCCCTGCGCGTCGGCAAGCGGGCCCGCAACGAGACCGGGCTCAACGAGGCCGGCCGCTCCCTCGCCACCGCCGGACTCGGCTTCTTCGAGCGCGAGGTCGGCTCCCTGCACGGCAAGACCGCCCTCGTCATCGGCGCCGGAGCCTTCGCCGGCGTCGTCGTCGCCGCACTGCGCCGCTCCGGCCTCGACCGGGTCCACGTCGCCAACCGCACCCCGGAGAAGGCCCAGCGGCTCGCCGAGACCACCGGGGGAGCGGGCTACGACCTCACGGACCTGCCCCGGCTGCTCACCGAGGTCGACGTCGTCGTCGGCGCCACCGCCGCCACCGGCCACCTCGTCACCGCCCGGCACGTCGAGGAGGCGCTCGCCGCCAGGGACGGCCGCGAGCTGTTCCTGCTCGACCTGTCCCTGCCGCACAACATCGCCCCCACGGCGGCGGAACTGCCTGGCGTCACCTTCGTCGACCTGCGCCGGATCGCGGAGGAGGGCCAGGAGGACGAGATCTCCGCCGCCAGCGTCCAGGCCGCCCACGAGCTGATCGACGCCGAGGTCGAGCAGTTCCGCACCGGCCTCCGGCTCGCCGGAGCCAAGCCCGTCCTCACCGCCCTGCGCACCGCCGCCACCGAGGCCGCCGAGGCCGAACTCGACCGGCTCGCCCGCCGCCTCGACGGACTCGACGGCGCGACGCGGCAGGAGATCGACCGCAGCGTCCGCCGGATCGTCGACAAGGCCCTGCACCAGCCCACCGTCCTCGTGCGGGAGCTGGCGGCCGACCCGGACGGCGCCCGGCACATCGCCGCCTTCACCCGCCTCTTCGCCGCGGCGGAATCCCCCCACGACAGCGACACGAACGACCCGAACGAGAAGAAGATCGAGGCCATCGCATGAGTGACATCTCGGCCCTCTGGGAAGCCGAATCCATCGCCGTCATCGGGGCCAGCGAGCGCCCCGGCGCCCTGGGCCGCAAGCCGCTCGACTACCTCCTCCGGTACGGCTACAAGGGCCGCATCCTGCCGGTCAACCCGCGCTCGCCGGAGATCCTCGGCGTCCCCGCGTACCCCAGCGTCAAGGAAGCCCCCGGCCCCGTGGACCTGGCCCTGATCATGGTCTCCGCCGAGCGGGTCCCCGGCGCCGTCGACGACTGCGTGGCAGCCGGCGTCAAGCTCGCCGTCATCGCCTCCTCCGGCTTCGCCGAGACCGGCGAGGACGGCGCCCGCCTCCAGGCGGAGGTCGTCGCCAAGGCCCGCGCCGGGGGCCTGCGGATCATCGGCCCCAACTGCATCGGCGCCGTCGGCTACGAGAACCGCGTCCTCGCCACCTTCAGCCCGCTCTTCGGTGCCGAGTCCGTGCCCTTCGAGCCCGGCACCCTCGCCTTCGTCAGCCAGAGCGGCGCCCTCGGCTTCGGCGCCGCCAGCCTCGCCCTGGAGCGGGGTCTGCGCCCCGGCTGGGTGGTCTCCACCGGCAACGACGCCGACGTCACCGCCCTCGAAGTCCTCCGCGAACTCGCCACCGTCCCCGAGGTCACCGGCCTCCTCGGCTACCTGGAGGACACCCCGGACATCGGGACCCTCCGCGAACTCGCCGGCTCCGGCAAGCCCGTCGCCCTCCTCAAGTCCGGCCGTACGGAGGCGGGCGGCCGCGCCGCCGCCTCGCACACCGGCGCCCTCGCCACCGACGACCGGGTCCTGGACGCCGCCCTGCGCGGTCTCGGCATCGTCCGCGTCGACGACATCGACGAACTCCTCGACGTGGCCCGGGTCTTCGAGTCCGAGCGGCGCCCCGCCGGGAACCGCGTCGCCGTCGTCACCACCTCCGGCGGCTCCGGCATCCTCGCCGCCGACGCCGTCGAGGCCCACGGCCTGGAGCTCAGCGCACTGGAGCCGCGCAGCAAGGAGACGCTCGCCGAGATCGTCCCCG
>NZ_MWIG01000864.1:0-3360 GCF_002156145.1 Streptomyces sp. NRRL B-24572
TCCGTGGACGCCGTCAACGAGGCCTGGGGCACCGCCTTCTGGGGCCAGCACTACGGCTCGTACGAGGAGATCGACCCGCCCCGCGCCACCCCCACCGTCGGCAACCCGGGCAAGCAGCTCGACTACCGCCGCTTCGCCGACGCCACCATCCGGGAGAACTTCCGGATGGAACGGGACATCCTCCACGAACTGACCCCGGACATCCCCGTCACCACCAACTTCATGACCGCCCTCAGCCAGTGCGATTCGATCGACTACTGGGCCTGGGGCCGCGAGGTCGACCTCGTCACGAACGACCACTACCTGATCACCGACGGCCGCCGCACCCACGTCAACCTCGCCATGGCCGCCGACCTCACCCGCTCCGTCGCCGGCGGCGCGCCCTGGCTGCTCCTGGAGCACTCCACCTCCGGCGTGAACTGGCAGGCCCGCAACCCGGCCAAGCGCCCCGGCGAGATGGCCCGCAACTCCCTCGCCCACGTCGCGCGGGGCTCCGAGGGCGCCATGTTCTTCCAGTGGCGGCAGTCCCGGCGCGGCGCCGAGAAGTTCCACTCGGCGATGGTCCCGCACGGCGGCACCGACACCCGGATCTGGCGCGAGGTCGTCGAACTCGGTGCCGGCCTGGAGGCCCTGGAGGAGGTGCGCGGCAGCCGGACCGTCCCGGACGTCGCCATGGTCTGGGACTGGCACTCCTGGTGGGCGCAGAACCTGGAATGGCGGCCGAACGAGGCCCACGAGGCCCGCGAGCGCGCCGACAGCTTCTACGAAGCCCTCTACGACCGGCACCTCACCGTCGACTTCGCCCACCCCGAGTCCGACCTCTCGGCCTACCCGCTGGTCGTCGTGCCCGCGCTCTACCTCACCACCGAGGCCGCCGGGCAGAACCTCCGCGAGTACGTCGAGAACGGCGGCACCCTCGTCGTCTCGTACTTCTCCGGGATCGTCGACGAGCACGACGCCGTCCACCCGGGCGCCTACCCGGGGGCCCTGCGCGAGGTCCTCGGCCTCACCGTGGACGAGTGGTCCCCGCTCCTCGACGACCAGCGCGTGACGATCACCGGGCCGGACGGCAGCACGCTCGTCGGAGACGTCTGGACCGAGTTCGTCCGCCCGCGCGGGGCGGAGACCGTGTGGACGTACGCGGACGGCCCGGCCGCCGGCGGGCCCGCCGTCACCCGGCACCGGCTCGGCCGGGGCACCGCCTGGTACGTCTCCACCCGCCTCGACGCGGCCTCGCTCGACGCCGTCCTCGCCGCCGCCTGCGAGGACGCCGGGGTCGCCCCGCGCACCGCGCTGCCGCACGACGTGGAGGTCGTGCACCGCGTCGGCCGGGACGCCCGGTACGTGTTCGCCCTCAACCACTCCGCCGAGGACGCCGAGGTGCCGCTGGGCGGCTCCGGCACGGAACTCCTCCACGGCGACGCGGCGGACGGCAGGCTCACCGTCCCGGCCGGGGCCGTCAGGGTCGTGCGCCTCGACGCCTGAGCCCACTTCGTCCCCCTCTGAACTCCCCGGGGGCGGCCCGCACCCGCTGCACCGCCCCCGGGTGAGCCGTACCACCGTGAGGAACCACCCCGTACCGCTCCCCCCGTCCGTCACCGTCGAAGGGACTCGACGATGCACCCCGCACGACACCGCAGCCGCGTCCGCCTGCGCGCCGCGGCCCTCGCCGCCGCGCTCGGCGCCCTGCTCCTGGCCCCGCTCCCCGCGGCGCACCGGGCCGAAGCCGCCTCCACCCTCACCAACACGGGCTTCGAGGCCGACGGCACCGGTACCGCCACCCCCTCCGGCTGGTCCACCTACTCCGCCGCCGGACAGAACTCCGCCTCCTTCACCGAGGCCGGCGGCCACACCGGCGGCTACCGCCTGAGCCACTGGTCCTCCGCCGCGTACAAGGTGGAGACGTACCAGTACCTCACCGGCCTCACCGACGGCAGCTACACGCTCAGCGCCTGGGTCCGCTCCGGCGGCGGGCAGAACTCGGCCTACCTCGCCCTGCGCAACTGCGGCTCCGCCGAGCAGCGCACCGACCTGCCGGTGACGTCGAGCGGCTGGATACGGATCGTCACCCCGGTCACCGTCGTCGGCGGGGCCTGCACGATCAGCATCAACTCCGATGCGAACGCGGGCGACTGGATCAACGTCGACGACCTCACCTTCACCTCCGGCACGACCGGTCTCGCCGTGAAGGGCGTCGACCTGTCCGCGCTGAAGAAGAGCGAGGACCTCGGCGGCACCTACAGGTCGAGCTCCGGCACCACAGGCGACCCGGTCGCCCTCCTCAGGAACTCCGGCGCCAACTACGGCCGGCTCAAGGTGTGGGTGAACCCGGCGGACGGCTACAACAACAAGGCCCGCGTCCTCGCGACCGCGAAGCGGATCAAGGCGCAGGGCATGAAGCTCCTCGTCGACTTCCACTACTCCGACGTCTGGGCCGACCCCGGGGCCCAGACCAAGCCCGCCGCCTGGTCGGGCCACTCGTACACCCAGCTCAGGACCGACGTGTACAACCACACGTACGACGTCCTGAACGCCCTCAAGGCGCAGGGCACCACGGCCGACATGGTGCAGATCGGCAACGAGATCAACACGGGCATGCTCTGGCCCGAGGGCTCCACGAGCAACTGGTCCCAGCTCGCCGGCCTGCTCAAGTCCGGCATCTCCGCCGCCAAGGCGGTCTCCCCGAACACCCAGATCGCCCTGCACCTCGCCAACGGCGGCGACAACACGCTCTACCGCACCTGGTTCGACAACGCGACCGCACAGGGCGTGGGTTACGACGTGATCGCGCTGTCCTTCTACGGCTACTGGCACGGCGCGCTGTCCTCGCTCCAGAGCAACCTCGACGACGTCTCGGCGCGTTACGGAAAGAAGGTGATGGTCGCGGAGACCGCGTACCCGTTCCGACTGGACAGCGAGGACGCCCACGAGAACATCATCGACCTCTCCTCCGAGCTGGTCTCCGGCTACCCGGCGAGCAGCGCGGGCCAGACGGCCTGGCTGCGGGACGTCATGAACGTCGTCGAGGCCGTGCCGAACGGCCGCGGCCTCGGCGTCATCTACTGGGAACCCACCTGGACGGCCGTCGCGGGCAACGGCTGGGACCCGGCCGACCCGGCCTCGGGCAACGGCTGGGAGAACCAGGCCCTGTTCGACTACGACAGCAGGCTGCTGCCGGCGGCGGGCGTGCTCGCGCACCGCTGACCCATGAGAAGGGGCGGGGACCCATGAGAAGGGGCGGGCTCGTTCGTGAGCCCGCCCCTTCCATGCGTTCCGGCTACCGCTCGGCCGGAGAGACGTCGTCCCGGCGCGAAGCCGGTGCGGGTGGCCTCGACGATCAGGCCGGCCCCGGGGATCCCG
>NZ_MWIG01000865.1:0-7655 GCF_002156145.1 Streptomyces sp. NRRL B-24572
GCGGCGGCGGGCCGCGGCGAGCCGGCGGCGGGCGGGCTCCAGACGGCCCGCGAGGTGTTCGGCGCGGGCGGCGGCGTCGCGGGCGGCCTCGACGCGCTCGGCGAGGGCCGTGCGGCGCGGTTCCCAGCCGGTGAGCCAGTCGGCCGCGTCCCGGAGGGCGTCCTCGTCGGCGCGCGCCTCCCGGGCGAGTACGGCGCGCTCCTCGGCGACGGCGGCCGCGCGGCGCTCGGCGCGGCGGGCCGCGTCGAGCCCGCCCAACTCCTCGCGCAGCCGGTGTTCGAGGGCCGAGAGGTGTTCGGCGCCCGCGTCGGCGAGCTCGGGGGGCAGCAGGGCGCGGGCCCGCTCCCGGGCGGTGTGCGCGGCGGCGTGCTCGCGCTCGGCGTCCCGGCGCAGCCCGAGCGCGGGCGCCACCCGGTCGGCCCTGAGGCTGCGGTCGAGGGAGTCCTGGAGGCGGTCGCGCTCGGGCGCCTGCTCGGTGAGCCGCTCGCGGCGCCGGAGGGCGTCGGCGTGCCGCGCCTGCCGGGCGGCGAGGTCGTTCTCCGCGTCGAGGGCGGCGCGCGCGGCGGCCTGTCCGACTTCGGCCGCGGCGAGGCGCACGCCGGCGATGTCGAGGGCCTCTCGGGCCTCCGTGCGGGCGACGGCGGCCCAGGTGAGGACGGACTCGGCGAGCCCGGGGTCGCCGGGCCGGCCCTCGACGGGGGTGCGGGCGCTGTCGAGGCCGCCGGCGGCCTGGGTCATGCGGTGGGCGAGGGTGAGCAGCCGCGCGTCCCCGTCCTCGACCTGCTGCTGCGCGGTGCGGCGCAGTTCGGCGAGGCGTTCCTCGACGGCGGCGAAGCGACGGGTGTCGAAGAGGCGGCCGAGGAGCTTGCCGCGGGCCTCGGCGTCGGCGCGCAGGAAGCGGGCGAAGTCGCCCTGCGGGAGGAGGACGACCTGGCAGAACTGCTCGCGGCTCATGCCGACGAGCTGGGTGATCTCCTCCCCTATCTCCTGGTGGGAGCGACTGAGTCCGGCCCACTCGCCGGTGGCCGGGTCGTACTGGCGGAGCCAGGTCTGGGCCTTCTCGGTGGTGAAGCCGCCGCCGCGCTTCTTGGGCCGCTGCTGGGCCGGGCGGCGGGTGATCTCCAGGCGCCGGTCCCCCACGGTCAGTTCGAGGAGGACCTCGGTGTACGTGCCGACGGGGGCGTGGTCGCTGCGCAGGGAGGCACCGCGGGTCTGGCGCTCGCCGGGCACGCTCCCGTACAGGGCGAAGCAGACGGCGTCGAGGACGGAGGTCTTGCCTGCGCCGGTGGGCCCGTGGAGGAGGAAGAGCCCGGCGGCGGACAGGGCGTCGAAGTCGACCTTCTGCGTGGTGCCGAACGGCCCGAACGCCGTGATCTCCAGGCGGTGCAGCCTCACCGGCCCACCTCGCGCTCGGCCGCGTCGACCCGGACGTCGTCGAACGCCCCGTACAGGACGGCCCGTTCGGCGCCGTCGAGGGCGGCGCCGCCACGTACGTGGGCCACGAAGTCCTCCGCGATCTGCTGGTCGCTGCGGTCCCGGAGCCGCTGGGCGTAGGAGGCGCCGGGGTCGTCCCCGGTCCGCTCGGGGTCGAAGACCAGGTTGAGGGTGTGCGGGAAGCGTGCGGCGAGCCGGGCCATGGGCTCGGCGGGCCGCACGGGGTCGGTGAGGGTGGCCTCGACCCAGGACTGCTCGTGCGGGGCGAGCGCGGGGTCGTCGAGGAGGTCGTCGAGCCGCCCCCGGATGCGGGCGAGGGGGCGCGGGACGGGGCAGTCGAGGCGTACGTCGCCGATGATCGCCCCGTCGGGACCGCTGGGGCCCAGCTCGATCAGCCACATGGTCTTGCGGTGGTCGGCCTCGGAGAAGGAGTACGCGAGGGGGGAGCCGGAGTAGCGGACGCGCGGGGTGAGGGTCTGGCTGCCGTGGAGGTGGCCGAGGGCGACGTAGTCGACGCCGTCGAAGATGCCGGTGGGGACGGCGGCGACGCCGCCGACGGTGATGTCCCGCTCGCTGTCGCTGGGGGCGCCGCCCGCGACGAAGGCGTGGGCGAGGACGACGGAGCGGGTGCCTGCGGGCCGGCCGGCGAGGTCGGCGCGGACCCGGTCCATGGCGGCGGCGAGGACCGCCTCGTGGCCTGCCTTCTCGGCGCCGAGCCGCTCGCGGACGAGCGCGGGTTCGAGGTAGGGCAGCCCGTAGAGGGCGACCTCGCCGTGGGCGTCGGAGAGGACGACGGGGGTGCCGATGCCGTCGGGGTCGGTACGGAGGTGGATGCCGGCCCGCTCGATGAGTCCGGCGCCGACGCCGAGCCGGCGGGCCGAGTCGTGGTTGCCGGAGATCATGACGGTGGGCACCCCGGCCTCGGCGAGGCGGTGCAGGGCGGTGTCGAAGAGCTCGACGGCGGGCAGCGGGGGCACGGCCCGGTCGTAGACGTCCCCGGCGACGAGGACGGCGTCCACGTCGTGCGCGTGGACGGTCGCCACGAGGTGGTCGAGGAAGGCGGCCTGGGCGTCGAGCAGGCCGACGCGGTGGAAGGACCGGCCGAGATGCCAGTCCGAGGTGTGCAGGAGCCTCACGATGCCGTCCCACCCCGCATGTGTCCCGCTCCTCGCCGCCGCTTCCCGTTCGTGTGCGCCCACACGCTATCCCGAGCGGGAGGGATGCGCGGCAGGTCCACGCGGGCGCGTGGGGCGTGGGGATGCGCGGGCGCTCACGTGTGACGCATCACGCGTCCCCGTAGGCCTCGCCGCCGAGTTCGAAGGAGGCCGTGCCCGCCGTGGCGTCGGCGAGCCAGCCGCGGAAGGCGGGGACGTCCGCGTCCGGGAGGCCGATCTCGATCGTGACGGCGTCGGCGTACCGCACGTCCCGGACGGCGCGGCCGGTGGCCCGCAGGTCGTTCTCCAGCTTGCCCGCGCGCTGGTGGTCGACGGTGACGGTGGCGAGCCGGAAGCGCTGCCGGGTGACGGTGCCGAGCGCGTCGAGCGCCTCGCCGACCACTCCGCCGTACGCGCGGATCAGGCCGCCCGCGCCGAGCTTCACGCCGCCGTAGTAGCGGGTGACGACGGCGACCACGTACCGCATCTCGCGGCGCAGCAGCATCTGGAGCATGGGGACGCCGGCCGTGCCGCCGGGTTCGCCGTCGTCGCTCGCCTTCTGCACGGAGGCGTCGGCGCCGAGGACGTACGCGAAGCAGTTGTGGGTGGCGGTCGGGTGCTCCTTGCGGATCCGCGCGATGAACTCCTGCGCCTCCCGCTCGTCGGCGACGGGCGCGAGCGCGCAGAGGAAGCGCGATCGGTTGATCTCGGTCTCGTGCACACCCTCGCGGGACAACGTGCGGTACTGCTCCTGCATCCGCCCAGCCTACGTTCCGTCCGGCCCCGCCCCGCCCGTCGGCCCGTAGGGGACATCTCAGGGGTGCTTCGGCGGGCGTACGGGAATCACGGCTCGGCACGGCTCGTTCACAGGGGGACGGGCCGCGCCGACGAGAGGCAGCAGAAGCGATGAGCACAGACACCACGAACACGGAATCCGCCACGGACCCCACCGCGTACTCCGCGTCGGAGGCGGTGCGGCGGATCCTGACGTCCACGGGCGACACGTGGGCGGTGGTCGGCCTCTCCTCGAACCGGGCCCGTGCCGCGTACGGGGTGGCGGCGGTCCTCCAGCGCTTCGGCAAGCGGATCGTCCCGGTGCACCCGAAGGCGGAGACGGTCCACGGCGAGCAGGGCTACGCCTCGCTCGCCGACGTCCCCTTCCCGGTCGACGTCGTCGACGTCTTCGTGAACAGCGACCTGGCGGGCGCCGTCGCGGACGAGGCCGTCGCGATCGGCGCCAAGGCGGTCTGGTTCCAGCTGGACGTGATCGACGACGAGGCCTTCGCCCGGACGCGCGGGGCGGGCCTCGACATGGTCATGGACCGTTGCCCCGCGATCGAGATACCGCGCCTGGGCTGAGGCCTGTCCGACCCTGATCCGCCGGACAGGATGAGCCGCGGGAGGTTCAGCCGACGGGGACGCCGAGGCCCTCCAGGACGACGGCGCCGGGGAGTTGGGCGAAGGCCTTGCCGGGGACGATGAGCTTGCCGCGGCGGCGGCCGCTGCCGACGAGGACCCACTCGGTGTCGACGACGGCGGCGTCGACGAGGAGGGGCCAGTCGGCGGGAAGGCCGATGGGGGTGATCCCGCCGTACTCCATGCCCGTCTCGCCGGTCGCGGTGTCCATCGGCGCGAACGAGGCCTTGCGGGCGCCGAGGTGCTTGCGGACGACGCCGTTGACGTCGACCCGGGTCGCCGACTTCACGAGGCACGCGGCGAGGGTCGTCGTCTCGCCGCGCCTGCCCGCGACGACCACGCAGTTGGCGGACCCGTCGAGGAGCGCGGGCCCGTGGTGCTCCACGAAGACGGCCGTGTCGGCGATGGCCGGGTCGGTGTCCACGTACACCAGCCGGTCGGCCGGGACGGGACCCGTCCAGGCGCGGACGGCGGCCGCGACGGGGCCGGTCAGCAGGTCGAGGCAGTCGGGGGCGGGCCGGGCGTCGTCGAAGTCTCCGATGGGTGCGCGCATGGCTGCACGCTAACAACCGCCACGGGGCGCGGGGCGGGCCGTCTCGGCGTACGGGCGTCAGCGCACGGGCGGGATGGAGACGGCCATCGTCATCTCGGCCGGCTCGTCGCCGTCGTTGCGGTAGGTGTGCGCGACGTTGGCCTCGAAGACGGCGGAGGTGCCGGCGGGCAGCGGATGGTCCTCGCCGTCCACGACCAGGGTGAGCGTCCCCGCGGTGACGTGGAGGAGTTCGACCGTGCCGTCCGGGTGGGGGTCGGAGGCGCTGCCTTCGCCCGGCATGAGGGTCCAGGACCAGAGCTCCAGCGGGCCGCGGGCCTCGGTGCCGACCAGGAGGGTGGTGTGGCTGCCGGTGGAGGTGGACCACATGCGGACGGCCTGGCCGGGCGGGACGAGCCGGACCTGGGGGCCCTGCTCGTAGTCGAGGAGGGTGGTGATGGAGACGCCGAGGGCGTCGGCCAGCTTCACGGTGGTGCCGACGCTGGGGTTGGTCCGGGCCTGCTCGATCTGGATGATCATTCCGCGGCTGACGCCCGCCCGTGCGGCGAGCGCGTCCAGGGTGAATCCCCGCTCCTTGCGCCAGCGCTTCAGGTTCCGGGCGAGCGACTGCGTGAGCTGGTCGAGGTCCGACACATTCCGTCCAATATTCTGGATGACAGAGTTCAATGAACTGAACTACGGTGGGGTGCACCCGATTGTTCACTGCACTGTACTGCCGCACGCCCCTGCGAGGATCCATGACCGCCCTGTTCGCCCTGGCCACCAGCCTGTTGTGGGGCCTCGCCGACTTCGGGGGCGGGCTCCTCACCCGGCGGATCCCCGCCCTCACCGTCGTCGTGGTCTCCCAGACCCTCGCGGTCCTCGTCCTCGGCACGATCGTCCTCGCGACCGGCGCCTGGACCGAGGCGGGACCCCAGCTCTGGTACGCGGTCGGGGCGGGCGTCGTCGGCCCGGCGGCCATGCTCGCCTTCTACAAGGCGCTCGCGCTCGGCCCGATGGGCGTCGTCTCCCCGCTCGGCTCCCTCGGTGTCGTCGTCCCCGTCTCCATCGGCCTCCTCGTCGGCGACCGGCCGGGACTGCTCCAGTTCGCCGGGATCGCGGTGGCGATCCTCGGCGTGGTGCTCGCGGGCGGACCGGAGCTGCGCGGGGCGCCCGTCCAGCGCCAGGCGGTCCTGCTGACCCTGGTCGCGGCCTTCGGCTTCGGCTCGGTGATGACGCTCATCGCCGAGGCGTCCACGACCGTGACGGGCCTGTTCCTCGCCCTGTTCGTCCAGCGCGTCACCAACGTCCTGGTCGGCGGCGGAGCCCTGTACGCCTCGGTGAGGCGCGGCGGCCGCGGGCTCCCCGAGGACGGTCCCGGGGTCGTCCGCGCCGCGCTTCCGGCCCTCGCCTTCGTGGGCCTCGCGGACGTCGCCGCCAACGGCACGTACGCGATCGCCGCCCAGCAGGGCCCGGTCACCGTCGCCGCCGTCCTCGCCAGCCTCTACCCGGTGATCACGGCCCTCGCGGCCCGCGGCGTCCTCAAGGAGCGGCTGCGTGCCGTCCAGGCGGCGGGCGCGGGCCTCGCCCTGGTGGGCACGGTCCTCCTGGCGACGGGCTAGCGAGCCCGGACCCGGTCAGGTCAGGTCAGGTCAGGTCACGACGGGACGGATTCGGAGTCGCCCGCGCGCTGCGCCTCCCACACCGCGAGCGCCGCGAGCTGCTCCGGGGTGACGTGTTCCGGGATGGGGATCGGGGCGGGGGTGCGGAGCGGGGGCTGCCAGCCGGTCTCCTGGGTCCAGCTGCGGACGACCTTCGCCGGGGCGCCCGCCACGACCGAGTGGTCCGGAACCTCCCCGCGCACCACCGCGCCCGCCGCGACGACGACGTTCCGGCCGAGCCGCGCGCCGGGAAGGATCACCGCGCCCGTGCCGAGCCAGCAGCCGGAGCCGATGGAGACCGGTTCGGAACGGGGCCACTGGCGGCCGACGGGCTCGTCCGGGTCGTCGTAACTGTGGTTGGTCGAGGTGATGTAGACGTACGGACCGCAGTACGTGTCCGAGCCGATCGTCACCTTCGCGTCGGCGATGACGTGGCTGCCCCGCCCGAGGACGACCCCGTCCCCGAGGGTCAGGACCGTGTCCGTCCCGAGGTCGAGGTCCGGCAGCATCCCCGCCGTCAGCGTGACCTGCTCGGCGATGATGCAGCACTCGCCGATCTCGATCCACGGCTCACCGAAGACCGTGCCCTGCGGGAAGGCGAGCCGGGTGCCCGCGCCGAGGCGGCGGAACCGCAGCTTCCCGGGGTGTTCGGCGGTGACGGAGCCGGCCTGCTGCACCCAGCGCCAGCCACCCTGCACGGCACGGGCGAGGACCCGGCGCCGCCAGGCGGCGAGGGATGAGAACGTGTTTCTGTTCCTGGGCACCCGGCCACCGTAGTCGGCGCCGTCGTGCCTGATCAGTGCGGTGCGCTGTGATGTCCGTCATGAGCACGGCATAGGCTGCGCCCGGGGGCACCCCCGGGCGTGACACGACGGCTGACGATCTGCGGATCCGACCATCAGGAGCGAACCATGACAGAGGCGTTGATCAAGGGAGTGGGCGGCAAGGAGCCGCAGATCGATCCGACCGCCTTCACCGCCCCGACCTCCGTGGTGCTCGGCGAGGTCACGCTCGGCGCCCGCGCCAGCATCTGGTACCACGCGGTCCTGCGGGCGGACTGCGGTCCGATCGCGATCGGCGAGGACTCCAACATCCAGGACAACTGCACCGTCCACGTCGACCCCGGCTTCCCCGTCTCGATCGGCGACCGGGTCACCGTCGGCCACAACGCGACCGTGCACGGCTGCACCATCGAGGACGACGTGCTCGTCGGGATGGGCGCGACGGTCCTCAACGGGGCCCGGATCGGCGCGGGCTCGCTCGTCGCCGCCCAGGCGCTCGTCCCGCAGGGGATGGAGATCCCGCCGGGCTCGCTGGTGGCCGGCGTCCCCGCCAAGGTGCGCCGCCCGCTGACCGAGGAGGAGAAGGCGGGCATCCAGCTGAACGCCGAGATGTACCTGCTGCTCGCCAAGGGCCACGCCGAGGCCTTCGAGGACTGAGCCGTACGCCTGCGGTCCGCGC
>NZ_MWIG01000866.1:0-546 GCF_002156145.1 Streptomyces sp. NRRL B-24572
GCGCGGCGAAGGCTTCGGGTGATGTCCGGCTGGGAGCTGGCGCGCTCTCCTACATGGCCATCCACGGCTACTCCACCGGATCTCCCCGCAGTGCGGTGATCGCGGCATCAGCGGCCCGCGAGAAGATCAGGAACCTGGACGCGCCGGCCCTGGAGGCCATGCTGCTGACCCGGCAGGCTAGAGGACACGCGAAGCTCGGCGAGCAGGACGCGGCAGTCGCGGCGCTCGACCGCGCTGCGGAACTCTGCTCCCGAGGCCGGTCTGACAACGACCCGGCCTGGCTGTACTGGATCAACACCGGCGAGATCCACGGACAGTCCGGCAGCTGCTATCTCGACCTCGGCGAGCCCGACAGGGCCGTGACCAGCTTCACCCAGGCGCGGAAGGCGCTCAATCCGGCTGATCAGCGCACCCGTGGCCTGTTCCTCACCCGCGCCGCATCCGCTCACATCCGGGAAGGTGACGTCGACGCAGGATGCGCCACGGCGCACGAAGCACTCGACCTCGCCGAGCAGCTCCAGTCCGCCCGGCTGAACGACCACATTC
>NZ_MWIG01000867.1:0-3308 GCF_002156145.1 Streptomyces sp. NRRL B-24572
GTCCTCCCCCACCCGCCGCTCCTGCCGGAGTACGCCGCCCAGGCCCCGTACAACGCCGTCCTCGTCGAGCTGCTCGACGCCCCCCGCATCCGTCTCGTCGGGAACGTCGTCGCCGCCCCGGACGCCCCCCTGAACTCGGTCGACCCGGCCCGGCTGCGCATCGGCGCCCCCGTACGGGTCGCCTTCACCGAGGTCGACGGCGTCACCGTCCCCCGCTGGCTCCTGGAGCGGTCATGAGCATCCGCGTCGAGCGCGACAAGGAGACCGGGGTCGCGGTCGTCACCCTCGACCGGCCCGAGAAGCACAACTCCGTCACCCTGGAGATGGCCCGCGAACTCACCGCCGTCTGGCGGGGGTTCCGGTACGAGGACGAGATCCGGGCGATCGTCGTCACCGGGGCCGGCGGGCGGGCCTTCTGCACGGGCATCGACCGGGACGACGCCGGAAGGGTGCCGCAGCCCTCCTCCCCGTACACGATCGACGATCCCCTGCTCGCCATCGGCCCCAAGGCGAACGACCTGTGGAAGCCGGTGATCGCCGCCGTCGAGGGCATGGCCTGCGGCGGGGCCTTCTACCTGCTCGGCGAGGCGGAGTTCCTGATCGCGGGCGAGAGCGCCACCTTCTTCGACCCGCACACCACGTACGGGATGGTCTCCGCCTTCGAGACCGTCCACATGGCCCAGAGGATGCCGTACGGGGAAATCGCCCGAATGGCCCTCATGGGCACCGCCGAACGGGTCTCCGCCCGGCGCGCGTACGAGACGGGCCTGGTCAGCGAGGTGACGGAGCCGGGAGGCGCGCTCGACGCCGCCCGCGGGGCCGCCGCCGTCATCGCCTCCTACCCGACGGAGGCCGTCCAGGGCACGGTCCGGGCCCTCTGGTCCACCAGGGACGCCTCCCGCACCCCGGCCCTCGCGCACGCCCCCCACCTGGTGACGCTCGGGAACCTGCCGGCGGACCGGCAGGGCGAGCTGTTCACCCGAAGGAGCGGCGCCCACCGGCTCCGGTAGCGGATCCGACGGTCCGTCTCGGCGGATCTTCGCTCGATGGGTCACCGTCGCACGACGCTGATCCGCCGGAACCGACCCGCGCGGCCGCTACTTCTTCCGCACGTCGTACACGTAGCAGTTCTTGACCTTGTCGACGGCCTTCGGGTTCTTCATCGCGACCTCGAAGGTCTTGTCCTCGTAGGCCCCGACGGTGACGAGGGCCGTGGCCGTGTCGACCGCGGAACCCGTGACGCCCTTGAACTCCAGGGTCACCTCGTACGTCCCCTCAAGGGCGTCGTGCGAGGTGATCTTCAGCGTCGACGTGGTGTCCGCCCTGCGTGCGGGCTTCCCCCTGCGCTTCTTCTGGGCCGGCTTCACGCAGTCGACGACCACGACCTCGACCGCGGCGGAGGTGGGCGAAGGGCTGGCACTGGGCGTCGAACCACCGGAGCCGCTGTAGTCGTCGTTGCCCTGCTCGTCGCTGGAGCAGCCGCCGCCCGAATCGTCGTCGTCGGAGTCCGAGTGGCTCCGGCTCTTGCTCTTGCCGCTCTTGCTCTTCCCGCTGCCGCCGCTGCTGCCGTGACCGCCCTTGCCGGTGTGGAAACCGGTCAGCGCGAGGACCACCACCGTGAGCGTCGCCGCGAGCTTCAGACGCGTCCGTACCATCGCCGCGCACCCCGTCCTGTCTGTCGTGTCCGCGCCACCCTAGCGGGGGCGCGGTCCCACGTGGCGGGCCCCCCTCACCCGGCGTAGCGTCGGGAACGAGAGCCGGACCACCGAGGAGGCGGCACGATGATCCGCAACATCGCCGGCTCCGTCCTGGCTCTCGCCGGAGCGACGGCCGCCGTCTGGAGCCCCTTCCGTGCCTGGTACGACGGCCGTCACGGGCGCGACTTCGCCATCGGCGACCTGTTCACCGGCATCACCGACGCCAAGGCCGACGTCCTGGGCTCGATCCTGCTGCCCTTCGCCTTCGCCGCCCTCGTCACCCTCGTCGGCGTAGTCCTCCGCTCCCGCCTGCTCGTCGCCCTCGCCGGGCTCATCGTCCTCGGCTTCGCCATCCTGTGGATGGTGCGGATCGGCGAGGCGGAGGGCAGCCTCACGATCGACGCCGACGGCACGGGGCTCGGCGACGGGGTCGCGATCGCCTTGGGCGGCGGGGTCCTGCTGCTCCTCGGCGCGCTCGTGATGTCGGGCCGGAGGCAGCACGTCCACCGGGTGGACCGGGCCCCGCGGCACCAGCACCCGCCGGAGCCTGCCGGGACGCAGGTGCCGCCGGTGCCGCCGGAGGCACTGGAGGCGCCCCCGACCGGCCCGCCGGTGCCTCCGGTGGCGGGCGAGACCCTCACGGAGCCGCCCTACGGGCCCCCGACCCAGACCTACGACGTACCGGCCTGGGAACGGGACCGGGACCAGGACCGGGACGACGGCCGGCCGCCGCCCCCGCCGCCCCCGCAGCGTTAGCGCGCCGCCGCGCCCCTGCCCGTCGCCGTGCCCTTGACCGCGTCGAGCGCGTACACGCAGCGGTCCTTGCTGCACGCGTACACGACCCCGCCCTTCGCCACCGGCGAGCCGGTGATCTCGCCGCCGGTCGCGAGCTTCCAGCGGAGCTGCCCGCCGGTCGCGTCCAGGGTGTACAGGACGTGGTCGGCCGAGCCGAAGTGCACCCGGCCGTCGGCGACGACCGGGGAGCCGACCAGCTCGCCGCCCGCCGCGAACCGCCACCGGGGGGTGCCGGTGACCGCGTCGAGCGTGTACAGCGCGCTGCCGCTGCCGACGTGGACGTTGCCGTCGGCGACGAGCGCCGGCTCGGTGGACTGGCGCGGCTCGGTCGCGATCCGCCAGCGGTCCTGCCCGGTGGTGGCGTCGAGCGCGTACACCGTGCCGAGGTGGTCCGAGAGGTACACCCCGCCGCCGGTGACGGCGGGTCCCGGCGCGAACGTGGGCGGGGACAGGAAGACGGCCGGGGCCTCGAAGTGCCAGCGGACGTGACCTGCGGCGATGTCGATCGACAGGACCCGGGTCCCGGCGGAGACGTACACGCAGCCGTCCTCGGCCGGGGCCACCCGTACGGGGACGTTGGCGCAGGAGGCCGCATCGCCGATCGGGTACGACCAGCGCTCCACGCCCGTGCGGGCGTCGAGGGCCTGGAGCCGGGCGTCCCGCCACACGTACACGGTGTCGCCGTGCACGGCGGGCCCCGCCTCCGCGGTCTCGAAGTCGGTCTGCGCGCCGGTGAGCTCCCACAGCTTGGCGCCGTTGGAGGCCTCCCAGCCCTGCACCCCGCCGCCGCGCGTGCCGGTGACGACCGTGCCCCGG
>NZ_MWIG01000868.1:0-3256 GCF_002156145.1 Streptomyces sp. NRRL B-24572
CCGCCACGATCGGCCATCTGGCCCTGGTTGACCGGATTTGTATCCCGAGGTGTCAGGATAGCCCCCTACCTCCACCCCCGTACGCCCCTTCCCGTGCAGGTCAGAGCCACCGTCACCCGAAGGGGGGTGGCGGAGGTCACACCGCGACACGGTGGAGTGACCTGAGGGAGAGTCGTCGCGGCCCGCTCAAGAGTGCGGTACCGTCCAACGTCGTGAGCCCTGTACGTCGCTGTTCGCGCACCGCGTGCGGCCGCCCTGCCGTCGCGACACTGACGTACGTCTATGCCGACTCGACTGCGGTCCTCGGCCCGCTCGCCACCTACGCCGAGCCCCACTGCTACGACCTGTGCGCCGAGCACAGTGAGCGCCTCACCGCCCCGCGCGGCTGGGAGGTGGTGCGGCTCTCCGACGGATCCGCCCCCGCCCGCCCCAGCGGCGACGACCTCGAAGCGCTGGCCAACGCGGTACGGGAGGCGGCCCGCCCCCAGCAGCGCGCGGCCGAGGCCGGCGGCAAGGGCGGCGGAGGCCGTGGCGGCGACCCCATGGAGGTCGGTCGCCGCGGGCACCTCAGGGTGCTCCGTTCGCCCGACAACTGACGGCAACCGGCCACCGTCCGCGTACCCCCGACTGCGCTCCGGGTAGTTTTGGCGTTCCGTACACGCGCCGCACACGCGTGTGGAGAACTCAGGAGGGTGGATCCGTGACTGCCGATCTGTCGCAGATCGTGAAGGCGTACGACATCCGGGGAGTCGTACCCGACCAGTGGGACGAGACGCTCGCCGAGCTCTTCGGCGCCGCCTTCGTACGGGTGACGGACGCGGACGCGATCGTCATCGGCCACGACATGCGCCCCTCGTCGCCCGGCCTCGCGGCCGCCTTCGCGCGCGGCGCGGCCCGCCTCGGTGCCGACGTCACCCTCATCGGGCTCTGCTCCACGGACCAGCTGTACTTCGCCTCCGGCAGCCTCGGCCTGCCCGGCGCCATGTTCACGGCCTCCCACAACCCGGCCCAGTACAACGGCATCAAGATGTGCCGCGCCGGCGCCGCCCCCGTCGGCCAGGACACCGGCCTGGCGGACATCCGCGCCCTCGCCGAGGAGTGGCAGGAGAAGGGCGCCCCGGAGCCGACGGCGAAGCAGGGCACGATCACGGAACGCGACACCCTCGCGGACTACGCGGCCCACCTCAGGAGCCTGGTCGACCTCACCGGGATCCGCCCCTTGAAGGTGGTCGTGGACGCGGGCAACGGCATGGGCGGCCACACGGTCCCCACCGTCTTCGAGGGCCTGCCCCTGGACACCGTCCCGATGTACTTCGAGCTGGACGGCACCTTCCCGAACCACGAGGCCAACCCGCTCGACCCGAAGAACATCGTCGACCTCCAGGACCGCGTCCGCGCCGAGGGCGCCGACCTCGGCCTCGCCTTCGACGGCGACGCCGACCGCTGCTTCGTCGTCGACGAGCGCGGCGAGCCGGTCTCCCCGTCCGCGATCACGGCCCTCGTCGCCGCGCGCGAGCTCGCCAAGAACCCCGGCGGAACGATCATCCACAACCTGATCACCTCCTGGTCGGTGCCGGAGGTCGTCCGCGAGCAGGGCGGCGAGCCGGTCCGCACCCGCGTGGGCCACTCCTTCATCAAGGAGGAGATGGCGAAGACCGGCGCGATCTTCGGCGGCGAGCACTCGGCGCACTACTACTTCAAGGACTTCTGGAACGCGGACACGGGCATGCTCGCCGCGCTCCACGTCCTCGCCGCCCTCGGCGGCCAGGAGGGCACCCTGTCCGACCTGGTCTCGGAGTACGACCGGTACTTCAGCTCTGGCGAGATCAACTCCACGGTCGCCGACCAGACCGCGCGGACGGCCGCTGTGAAGGCGGCGTACGAGGGGCAGGACGGGATCACCCTCGACGAACTGGACGGCCTGACCGTGGCCTCCGCGGACTGGTGGTTCAACCTGCGCCCCTCCAACACGGAGCCGCTGCTCCGGCTGAACGTCGAGGCCCGCGACCCGATGACGACCAAGCGGCTCACCGAGCACGTCCTGGCCATGGTCCGGGCGACCGACTGACCCCGCCCCACCGCCGGGGAACGGGGGCGTGCCCCGTTCCCCGGCGGTAGGCTGACCTGGCCCGATCCGTCTGTTCGAAGGGACACCCCATGCCGCTCGAAGCCGGCCTCCTGGAGATCCTGGCCTGCCCGGCCTGCCACGCTCCGCTGAACGACCGCACGGCGGACGAGACCCCCGAGCTGATCTGCACGAGCCCCGACTGCGGCCTCGCCTACCCGGTCCGCGACGGCATCCCGGTCCTCCTCACCGACGAGGCCCGCAAGCCGGCGTAACGAAAGGCCGGTGCGGCCACTCGTCCCGCTGAGGCGGAGCCCACCCCGTTGTGGGCAGGCGTTCCGCAAGGGGCGGAACGGGTGGGCACAACGGAAGGGCGCCCTTGCCGGCGCCAGAGGCCTCCGCGCCTGAACCCGCACCACGAGGACCCGCACCACACCGCCGCGCCCCGCACAAGCCGCGCCCCGCACGGGAGGCCCGCACATGCTCGACGAGACCCTCCTCGACGCCCCGGACGATCTCGCCCTGGCCGACCGCCGAGGCCTCCTCCGCGGCGCCGCCGAGGCCGGCGCACGGGTACGGACCGCCGCCCGGCACGCCGCCGAGGCCGGCATCGCGGACCTCCGTCCCGAGGGCCGCCCCCGCGCCGTCCTCGTCGCGGGCCCCGGCACCGCCGCGGCCGGCGTCGCGGATCTGATCGGCGCCCTCGCGGGAGCCGCCGCCCCCGTCGTACGGCTCCAGCCGACCGGCGTCGCCCCCGCCGCGGGCGCCCTGCGCTGGGCCCTGCCGGGCTGGGCGGGCTCGGTGGACCTGCTTCTCCTGCCCACCACCGACGGCGCGGAACCGGGCCTCGCCCTCCTCGCCGAGCAGGCGTACCGCCGCGGGATCACGGTCGTCGCCGTCGCCCCGAAGGCCTCCCCGCTCGCCGAGGCGGTCAACGGCTCGCGGGGCCTGTTCGTCCCGATGGCGACCGCCCCGAACGAGACGCCCGACGAGTACGCCGAGAGCATCGCGGCCAGCCCGGGCGCCCTGTGGGCCCTGTTCACCCCGCTGCTCATGCTCCTGGACCGCGTCGGCCTGCTCGACGCGCCGCAGGAGGCCCTGGAGAAGGTCGCCGACCGCCTGGACCGTACGGCCGAACGCTGCGGCCCGGTCATCGCCACGTACAGCAATCCGGCGAAGACGCTCGCCGCC
>NZ_MWIG01000869.1:0-877 GCF_002156145.1 Streptomyces sp. NRRL B-24572
CCGGCTGATCGCCGACGACGAGCACCCGGGACCCGGCCGGCACGTCGTCGGCGATCAGCCGGGCCACCGCCTGCGCCGAGGTGACCACGTCCCCGGCCTCCGCCGACACACCGAGCTCCGTCAGGTGCTCCGCCACCTCAGCGGGCGTCCGCAGCGCGTTGTTGGTGACGTACGCCAGATGCATCCCGCCGGCCCGCGCCGCGCCCAGCGCCTCCACCGCGTACGGGATCGCCGCCCCGCCCGCGAAGTACACGACGCCGTCCAGGTCCAGGAGCGCCGTGTCGTACGCCTCGCTCAACGCGACCGCGCTGCCTCCGGGGTACTTCCTCTGGCCGTTCCGCACCGTCACCGCACACTCCTCAGATCACCGGGTGGAATTCCCCCGCTCCCCCGATCATCGCTCATGCCCACCGGCCACATACGATGACGAGATGAACACCTCAGGTCACGCGGCCGACGACGTCCGCGACGACGCCACAGGCCTGCGCCTGACCCCGTTCCGCGGACTCCGTTACGTCCCCGAGCGGGTCGGCAGCCTCGCCGCCGTGACGTCCCCTCCCTACGACGTCGTCGTACGACCTGACGGCCTGCTCCACCTGGAGTCCGCGGACCCGCACAACATCGTCCGGCTGATCCTGCCTCAGGCGATCACCGCCGGCACCCGCCACCGCAAGGCCGCCGTCACCCTCGACCGCTGGCTCGCGGACGGCGTCCTCGCCCCGGACCCGGAGCCCGCGCTCTACGTGTACGAGCAGCAGGGCGACGGCATCCTCCAGCGCGGCGTCATCGGCGCCCTGGAGCTCTCCGCCCCGGCCGAGGGCATCGTCCTCCCCCACGAGGACGTCATGCCGCACGTCGTCGAGGACCGCGCCGCCCT
>NZ_MWIG01000087.1:0-31495 GCF_002156145.1 Streptomyces sp. NRRL B-24572
GCCCGTCACCTATCTGCCCCGACAGACGTACCTGGCACTGCGTGACCAGCCCGGCCGGCCCGTCGGCTTCCCCGCCGAGGAGACACCGCGGTGGCGCACGTTCTACAACCCGGCCTTCGGCCTCGCGTGCGTCTACCAGGACAAATGCGCGGGAACACCGGCCAAGACCGGCGGCCAGTATTCCAACAAGGACAACGAGTACGTCGCCGCATACGTGAACCGCGCCTTCGGCAATGTCCTCGTCCTACACGGCAAGCTGCCCGCCACTCCGGCCACGCTACGGCGCGATCCGTCCATGCGGTCCGACGCGCAGCTGCGGTACTGGTCGATCTGCTCCAACGAGAGCTACGCGACGACCAGAGCCGTCGCCTGCCTCCACGACGAGCAGATTGTCACCGACGCCGACGGGAACTACACGCTCGTCCTGAGCCTTCCCGAGGACCGGCCGGCCAACGCCACCACGCGCAACGGCGTCAACTGGCTCAGTCTCTCGCCGCGCGGCGACGGCGCAGGACACGCCGACGACACCATGCTCATCCTGCGGAACATGCTGCCGACGGCCACCTTCCACCAGGCTGTCCAAAACACCGAGGTGCCCGGTGACGAGGGCACCGTCATGCGCGAGTACCTGCCCACCGGCTCGTACACCACCAGGGCCGCGTTCGAGGCCCTGGGCAGCGCCCCGCGCTGACGGCTCCCACACTGCCGGGCGGCCGTGCGCCGCCCGACGGCTGACGGCCGAAGACCGTCAGGACGACCCCTCGTGCGCCCGCGCCGCCGCCCGACTTCCGGCCCGGCACGCACGCCCAGCCCAGAGCAAGGAAGCGAACCTTCATGTACCTGCCCCCTGTCCGCCGGACGATCGCGTCGTCCACGGCCGGCCTCGCGCTGGCCCTGGCCGTCGCGCTTCCGGCGGCTCCGGTCCTGGCGGACACCCCGCCCCCGGCCGGACAACCAGGACCGGCCCCTTCCGGCCGGCCGACGACCCACGAGGTCACACTCATCACCGGTGACACCGTCACCGTCACGGAGGGACCCGACGCCACCAGCACCACCGAGGTACGCAGGCCCGAAGGCGCCGTCGGCGGATATGCGACCCTCACCATGAACGGCGACACCTACGTCATCCCCGACGAGGCCTACCCCTACGTGGCCAACGGCGCCTTGGACAAGCGCCTGTTCGACATCACCGATCTCATAGCCGACGGTCATGACGACGCCGAAGCGATCCCCCTGATCGTCGGTTACGGCGATGCCGCGGTACGCTCCCGCTCCACCGCCGTGCCCAGGTCCGCGGAAACGGTCCGCCAGCTGCCGAGCATCCACGGCACGGCCATCCGGACAGACCGCTCTCGGGCGACCGGGTTCTGGCGTGAACTCACCACCGGAGCCGGGTCCCGCACGAGCGACGCGGAGTCGCCCGCCTTCGCCGGGGGCATCGCCAAGGTCTGGCTGGACGGCAAGGTCACGGCGGAGCTGGCCGACTCAACGGCGCAGATCGGCGCACCGGCGGCCTGGGCCGGCGGAGCGGACGGCACCGGCGTCACCGTCGCCGTTCTCGACACCGGCTACGACGACACCCATCCCGACCTTGCCGGCCAGGTCGACCGGAGCCGGAGCTTCGTGCCCGGCGAGAGCATCCAGGACCACAACGGTCACGGCACTCACGTCGCTTCCACCGTCGCGGGTACCGGCGCCGCGTCTCCCGACCGCAAGGAGAAGGGTGTGGCCCCGGGCGCCAGACTCGCGATCGGCAAGGTCCTCGGCGACGCCGGCAGCGGCGACATGTCCTGGATCATCGCCGGCATGGAATGGGCCGCCAAGGACGTCAAGGCCCCCATCATCAGCATGAGTCTGGGCTCCAGCGAGCCCAGTGACGGCACCGATCCCCTGTCCGAGGCCGTCGACACCCTCAGCCGCGAGACCGGCGCCCTCTTCGTCGTCGCGGCGGGCAACGCCTCGACCGCGGGTTCCATCGGTGGCCCCGGGGCGGCCTCCGACGCGCTGACCGTCGCCGCGGTGGACAGCCGGGACAGGCTGGCCTCCTTCTCCAGCAAGGGACCCCTCACGGGCAGCAACGCCCTGAAGCCCGACCTCTCCGCGCCAGGGGTGAACATCCTGGCCGCCCGCTCGGCGTACATCGCCGGAGGCAGCGGCCCGTACCAGAGCCTCTCCGGCACCTCCATGGCGACCCCGCACGTCGCGGGAGCCGCGGCGATGCTCGCCCAGCGACACCCGGACTGGACCGGCAGCACCATCAAGAGCGCCCTCATGTCCAGTTCGAAGATGCTGGCCGGTGCCTCCGCGTACCACTACGGGGCCGGACGGCTCGACACGAACGAGGCCACCAGCACCACGGTCACCGCCACGGGCTCCCTCGACTTCGGTTTCCTCGCCTGGCCCCACGACGCTGAGAAGCCGATGAGCCGGACCATCACCTACACCAACCACGGCGACCAGGCCATCACCCTCACCCTGACGCCGGACTTCGGCACCTGGAACCCGGCTTTCACCCTCTCCCAGGACACGGTGACGGTCCCCGCCCACGGCACCTCCCCGGTCACCCTCACCGCCGATCCCACCAAGATCACCACTGGCGGCGTGTCCGTCAGCGTCGGCGGCCAGGTGCGGGCCGCCGAGGCGACCGGTACCGTGGTCGCCCACACCGCGGCAGCCCTCACGGTCGAGGCCGAGCGTTACGCAATGAACCTGACCGTCCTGGACCGCCGGGGGCAGCCGGTCCCCGGCGCCAAGGTGGCGGCGCAACAGTTCACCAGCGCCACGACGACTCTCTACGTGACCGACGGCAACGGGCGGCTTCGCCTGCGCCTGGCGCCCGGCACCCTCTCCCTCTCCGCCTCCTTCACGACGGTCGGCGACGCCCCCGACTCGCAGGGCACCGCCCTCCTGATCGACCCCGAGGTACAGCTCACCGAGGACACCGACATCGTCCTGGACGGGCGCAAGACCGTACGCGCCGACACGGTGACCGAGCGCAGGAGCGAGCCGCTGCTCCGGGTGCTGGAGTACAACCGCCGGGGTGGTGTGTCGGCACTGAACAGCAGGTACGCCGTGCCCGTCGCCAACGACAGCATGTGGGTGACCCCCACGGAGCGGGTCGCCACCGGCTCCTTCGGCTACCTCACCCGTGCCCGCGCGGCAGAGCCCATGCTCCGCCTCGAAGTGGCGGGCCACCCGCTCGACGACGTCATGGTGGAGCGGAACACACCGTTGCCCGAGGGCCGGTTCCTGACCGACGCCCCCCTGGTCTTCGCCGGCGAGGGCCGGGCCGACGAGTACGCGGGGATCGACGCGGTCGGGGCCGTCGCCGTGGTCCGAGCCTCCTCCACCGTTCCGCCCGCGGAGCAGGTGCGAGCGGCACACCAGGCCGGTGCGCTCATGCTGGTGGTCGTCGCCCAGAGCCGGGGACGCCTCTGGACCGACTACGGCGTCGACGGCGCCGCCGCACCCATCGCGGTCGCCGGTCTGCGGCAGACCGAGGGCGAAGCCCTCGTCCAGCGCCTCCAGTCGCAGCCCACGCGCTCGGTGCGCATGACGGCGACCGGTCGGAAGCACCCGACCTACCTCTACGACCTGGCCGACCCGCACCTAGGCCAGATCCCCGACGACCTCATTTACCGTGCGACCACCGCGAACACCACCGAGCGAACCGTCCGCTTCTACGGCACCACCGAGCACACATCCGAAGGACGCGCCGTTCTGCCGCCCTGGCGCACCAGCGACTCCCCCTTCACCCAATGGGACACCACCCCCGGCTCCACCCGTACCGACTACGTGAGTGCCGACCCGGAACTCGCCTGGGCCCAGCTCGTCTACCGCTGGGACGCCGCCGGAAACCAGATCGGTGAGCAACGCGGCCACCTCCGCGTCCACGAGGGAGGGACCTCCGGCACCGACGAGTTCTTCCGCCCGGTGATCCGCCCGGCCATCCAGGACCAGACGAACAACACCCCCCGCCGCACCGGAAACGACTTCGTCTCCAACATCGCCCCCTGGGGCGATGCGGACGGCCACTCCGGCTTCCTCCCCTTCGGCACCGCCCACGTGACCACCATCCTCTGGCAGGAGGGCACTAAGGTCGCCGCGGTCGACGGCCAGCAACTGTACGCACGCGGCCTTCGCCCCGGCGCCGCCGACTACCGGCTCGTCCAGGACGCCGTCCGCGACCCCGCCCGCTACGATCTCAGCCCCCGGGTCCACAGCGAGTGGACGTTCGGCATGGCACAGACCGACAGCACCACCCTCCTTCCACTGATCACGCCCACCATCCGGCTCGACACCGACATGGCCGGAAACGCCCGATGGGGCCTGCAGACCCTCACGCTCACCGGCAGCCACCAGGCCGGCTCCACCGGCGGTGGTGCCATCGGCTCCGCCTCGGTCGAGGTCTCGTACGACAACGGCGCCACCTGGAGCGCGCAGCCGACGGAACGGGTGGGTGACGGCTGGAAGGTGACCGTCAAGAACCCGGTCTCGGCCAAGGACTCCCACGTCGCCCTTCGGATGGCCCTGGCCGACGACCGCGGCAATGCGGTGACCCAGACCGTCTACCGCGCCTACGCGTTGAGGTAGACGGCCGACCCTCTGCAGCTGGAGGCCGCCGGGTGATGCCCCGACGGCCTCCAGCCTTGGCGTTCCTCGTGGTTCACCACGAGCTCAGCGTTGACGTCACCATGGCTGGGCGCCTCGTCGTCCGAGCGCCTCCACGTCGCGGGCAGCCCCGTCGTGGTGGCCGAGGTGGGAGCGGATGAGTGTCGTGACTGCCTCGCCCGCCCGGGAGAGCCACCCATGACGGAAGGTCGGGTTGACGATAAGGACCACGGCAGCGAGGTCCTGGGCGACGACCCGGGCGAATCGGTCGACTGCGGCCGCCGCCTCGGCGTTGCCGACCTGGGCGTCGGCGAAGATCCGTGCGGGGGCGGCGGCGTTATGGATGGCGTCCACTACGGCGCTGTCCCAGTCGAGATGGGAAAGCGAGCCGAGCATCATGCCGGCACCCGAGCGGCGTCCGGCGATGGGCTGGATGAAGTCGCCGGCGCCCTGGGCGGCGCCGAGCCAGTGCTCGGCCAGAGCAGCGAGGCCGGTGTCGTTCTCCGCGTAGGCGGGGCAGCTGAACCAGGCGCCGACCACGCCCGCGGGGTGGAAGCCGCTCCATTCGGGGACCGGGGTGGAATGGCGGACGCGGCCGTGGGCGTGGACGATGGCCGGGATGCCGAGGCCCTGGTCACGGTGTAGTCGCCGAGGTGCCGCAGGGCAGCCACGGCCCGGGCGGAGTCGTCCTTGACCGTGCCGGTGACGACCAGGGCGCCTGCCGCGCGTCTGTCGGCCGCGACGAGCGCAGGCGTCCTGAACGCATCTCAGCTCCTCGTTGCCCCGCTCGCTCAAATGGACCACCGTAGCCCTGACCAACGGAGCCGTTCACGAGACGTCCCGCCGGCTAGGACATCGTTCGATCAAGGTCACGGTGGACCGGTACGGCCACCTCACGCAGGACGGCCAGGAGCGCTGCCGTCAGGTCGTCGAGACGGCCGTCGGACCGCACATGCTCACACCAGGCCGAGCGCCTGCAGCGCGCGGTGCTGACTTGGTGCTGACTTGACCGGCCAGAAGACGTAGCAGACACCCCCCGTACCGCCTCTGACCTTGCCGTTCGCGTCGTACCGTTTTGTCCTCAACCAGATGTTCTCCCATTCGCGCCGCCGGTAGACCCGGCGGACGGCCTCGTTGCTGGGGGAGGCGGGGTCGTTGGCGATGACGTCGCCGTCCGCCGTGAAGCCGATGACGGTCATCAGGTGGCCCGAGGTGCCGTACCCGGCTCCGGTGAGCTCCTCCTTGCGGAAGGACTGGGACGTTATGGCCGGGATGCCGGCCCGGACCAGGGATTCGAGCTCCGTGAGCGAGCGGAGCCGGGTGACCACGGCGTTCATGTCGGGATAGGAGGCCGCGTAGGCGGCGTTGAAGGGCCAGTTGCCGCAGCCCTGGTACTGGTGGTCGTAGGTGAAGCGGGCCGCGTGGCAGACCTGCGGGTCGGCGAAGGCCGGGTTCACCCAGGCCAGCTGTTCGGCCGTGGGGCGGCGCCCCCAGTACTCGACGATCATCTGGGAGGAGGTCGGGCTGCACCAGGCCTCGCCGCCGTTGTCGTACTCGGGGTACTGGCCGACGTGGATGTTCTGGGAGTAGCGCGGGACGGCCAGCTCGTGGGCGGGGCCGGGCTCGGAGGCCGGGACGGTGAAGCGGTCGGGGATGTCCGAGGCCATGGCGCCGAGCCGCCACACCGTCGGGGTGAGGTCGCTGCCCGGGGTGCGGTAGAGGGTGATGCGGAGGCGGTACGCGCTCAGCCGCAGGCCGCTCGCCGCGTCGTCGATCGAGAAGGTGTCGGTCCAGACCGTGCTCCTGCCGTCGGTCTGGTCGTCGACCGAGGTGCGGCGGATGTCGTCGTCGCCGGAGGCCCAGCGGCCGAGCACGTACCAGGGGGTGGCGGTGGCGTCGGAGTACGTGCCGGAGAGTTCGACCTGGAGCCAGGTGCCGGGCGGTGTCTCGGCGTTCCAGGAGGCGATGACCTCGGTGGCGGGCACGGCCGGGGTGTGGACGGGCGAGGTCCAGCTCGCGTACTCCCAGGCGGAGGTGCGGCCGGTGTGCGGGTCGGTGTAGTCGACGCGCCCGGCGGGGGTGGCGAGGACCAGGCCGGGGCGGAGGCCGGGGACCGCCTGCGTACCGGTCGTCGTGCCGCATCTCCAGTCCGTGTAGGAGGACCAGAAGTGGTTGTCGACGAGTCCGGCGGCGGGGGCGCGGCCCCGCTCGGCGGAGTCGGCCCCCTCCGGGGCCGAAGCCGTCGCGGGGCCGGCGGCGGCCGTTCCCGCGGCGGCCGCGAGTGCCGCGGCGAGGACGGTTCTGCGCGGGGTGGAATCGGTCATGGGCGGTGACCCCCAGTCGAGAACGGTGGGCGTACGGAGCTGTGGTGGCGGGGCTGCGCGGGCCCACTATCCCGGCTCCCGCGGGGCCTCCGCCAGCACTTCGCCTCGCGTCGCCGTACCAATATTGGTCTCCACCACTGACGGCGGTACCTCCCTGACCTGCGGCGGTCCCCCGCTCCCCTACCCTGGGGCCATGAACGACCTCGACCGCGCCGCGCACGCGCTGCTCCGGCTGCCGCCCTCCTGCGGACCGGTCCGGCTGGTCGCGGTCGACGGCCACGCGGGCTCCGGCAAGTCCACCCTCGCGGTCCGCCTCTCCGCCGCCCTCGGCGACGCCCCCGTCCTGCGCCTCGACGACCTCGCCACGCACGAGGAGCTCTTCGCGTGGACCGGGCGGCTGCGCGAGCAGGTCCTGGAGCCGCTCTCGCGCGGCGAGACCGCGTCCTACCGCCCGTACGACTGGCGGCTGCGGCGCTTCGGGGAGGCGCGGGCGCTGCCCCCCGCCCCGGTGGTCCTCGTCGAGGGCGTCGGCGCCGGCCGGCGGATGGTGCGGCCGTTCCTGGCGTGGCTGTTGTGGATGGAGCGCGGGCCCGAGGAGTCCTGGGTGCGGGGGCGCCGGCGGGACGGGCCGGAGCAGGCCTCCTTCTGGGACGGCTGGACCGTGGCGGAGACTCGCCATTTCGCCGAGGACCCCTCCCGGCCCTTCGCCGACACCCTGGTACGGGAGTGCGAGGAGGGATACGACTGGCTTCCCGGGCCGGCCGTGACAGCGGGCACGGACCAGATCATCACGCACGGTGACGGCTTCATGTCCGTGATCTGAGGGGGTGGAAGTCCGCTTCCGCAAGTCCCTCAACTTCGCTTGACCCCGGGGCCGTACAGGTCTTACGTTCTGAATGTGCGGCTTTTCGGAGCCGCCGCGGACACGAAGCCCCCGGTTGTTCCCCCGTGATCGGGGGCTTCGTTCTGCCCTCGGAAGCCCTCAAGGAGCCTCCTCCGAGCCTTCTCCAGTCCCTCGTCCACCCCTGATGCTCACCCAGGGTCACTGCTTCCGGATCATGCGCTTCTCCTTAAGCGCGCACCCCCTGCGCAGGTACGATGCCCCCAGGTGCGGTCAAATCCCGTCCATGCGATGACGGTTGTGGGGGACCCGATGGACATCGGCACGCAGGGCTCGCAGGCCCCGGCCGAGCTCGCCTGGCTGCGCGGAGTCGACGCCTACACGATGGGCGCGTATCCGCAGGCGGAGGACGAGTTCCGGACGGCGGTACGGATCGATCCCGGGATGGCGGACGCCTGGCTCGGGCTGCACGCGCTCCGGGTCGACACCACGACCGCGCTGCTGCGCATGTACCGCAACCGCGAGCGCTTCGGCGAGCAGCGGACCCGGTACCGGCGCACCCTGAACTCCTGGTACTGGCTGGGCTGGTGGGTGCAACCGGTCCTGGAGAGCCCGCGCGACCTGCTGCTCGCGCACGCCTCCCACTGGCTCGACGGCCGCCACGTGCCGGAGCTCGACCGCGCCCTCGCCGGCCTCCCCCCGGTCGACACCGACCCGCAGGTGCGCTTCCTGCACGCCTGCCGCGCCTATCTCGTCAAGGACTGGGACCAGCTCGTCCGGCACACCGAGACCCTCGTCGACGACCCGCTCCTCGGCATCGAGGCCGGGCTCTTCGGCGGCATGGCCCGGGTGCGCCTGGAGATGTACAGCCAGGCCGAGCCGCTCCTCTCGGCCTCGCTGATGCGGTGCCGCAGCGAGCAGCCGCAGCGCAAGGAGCTGCGCTACTGGCTCGCGCGGGCCCACGAGGGCACCGGGCGCAGCGCCGCCGCACTGCCGCTCTACCGGGCGGTGCACCGGATCGACCCGGCGTTCATGGACACCGCCGCCCGGCTCGCGGCGATCGCCGAGTACGACGGGTTCGAGGGCTACGACGGGGTGGACGACCCCGGCCTCGCGACGGTCGCGACGGGCCCCCTCGGCGGGGGGCTCGGCCAGGACGCGGTCGACACCGTGCCGGGCGCCGAACCCGACCCCGGCGGGCTCGGCGACGGGCTGCGGCTGGCTCCCGAACCGGCGCCGCCGACCGCCCCCGTCACGCCGCCGGAGACCGTACGGCAGAAGGCCCCGCTGCCCGGCCAGCCGATGCCGCCGCGCTTCCCGGCCGGACCCACCGATCCGGTGCTCCTCGCGGAGGCGCTCGCCGAACTGGAGGGCATGGTCGGGCTCGAACCGGTCAAACGGCAGGTCAAGGCGCTTTCGGCGCAGCTGGAGATGGCCCGGCTCCGGGCCGGACAGGGTCTTCCCGTCCAGCCGCCGAAGCGCCATTTCGTCTTCTCCGGGCCCTCGGGCACCGGGAAGACCACGGTCGCCCGGATCCTGGGACGGGTCTTCTACGCCCTCGGGCTGCTCGGCGGCGACCACCTCGTGGAGGCCCAACGGGCCGACATGGTCGGCGAGTTCCTGGGCCAGACAGCGGTCAAGGCCAATGAGCTGATCGACTCGGCGGTCGGCGGCGTGCTGTTCGTGGACGAGGCGTACGCGCTCTCCAACACCGGCTACAGCAAGGGCGACGCGTACGGCGACGAGGCCCTCCAGGTGCTCCTCAAGCGCGCCGAGGACAACCGGGACCACCTCGTGGTCATCCTGGCCGGCTACCCCGAGGGCATGGACCGGCTGCTCAGCACCAACCCGGGCCTGTCCTCCCGGTTCACCACCCGGGTCGACTTCCCCTCGTACCGGCCGCTGGAGCTCACCGCCATCGGAGAGGTCCTCGCGGCGGCCAACGGGGACTGCTGGGACGAGGAGGCGCTCGACGAGCTCCGCTCCATCAGCGGACACGTCGTCGACCAGGGCTGGATCGACGAGCTCGGCAACGGCCGCTTCCTGCGCACCCTGTACGAGAAGTCCTGTGCCTACCGGGACCTGCGGCTCTCCGGATACCCGGGGAGCCCGACCCGGGAGGACCTCGCGACCCTCCGGCTCGCCGACCTCATGCAGGCGTACGGCGAGGTCCTGTCGGGCCGCGGCCCGGTCGACCGCGGCCCGCAGCAGGAGCCGCCGGGTTACTAGGGTCTGCGCTGAGACAGGGGCCGGGCCGTCAGGCCCTCTCCCCCGGGCGCGGAGTCGATCCGCATGCCGAAGGGCCGGCTGATGCGGCCGAGCACGTCGTGGAGCCATCGCGCGTCCTGCCGCGGGGTCCGTTCGAGCCGCAGCCGTCGGCTGCGCAGCGGTACGAGCCGGACCTCCGCCAGGGTGCCGTCCTCGTCCTGGACGGTGACGAAGTACAGCAGCCGCAGGTCGTCGCGGTACTGCTCCTGTCCGGTGATCCCCTCGTAGTCGTTGACGAGGTCGCCGCACCCGTGCAGGACGAGCCTGCCCCGGTACGCCTCCAGGGGCCGGGGGTGGTGCGAGGAGTGCCCGTGGACGATGTCGGCGCCCGCGTCGACGAGCGCGTGCCCGAGGGCGACCTGGGCACGCTCGGGGGCGTAGCCCCAGTTGGAGCCCCAGTGCACCGAGACGACGACCAGGTCCCCGGGGCGCCGGTCCGCGCGCAGCCGGTCGGCGAGACGGGTCGCGGCCGCGTCGTACGGCCCTTCGGCGTAGTGCACCCCTCCCCCGCGACCGGTGGCGGCCCAGTCGGGGGGCACCCCGCTGGACGCCAGGCCGAGCGCGTGGACGAGCAGCCGGCGTCCGCCCGGCAGCGGCACCACCGCGGGCCGGGCGGCCTCCTCGGCGTCCCGCCCCGCGCCCGCGGTGCGCAGCCCGGCGGCGGCGAGGGCGTCGAGGGTGTCGTCGAGGCCGCGCCGCCCGTAGTCGAGGACGTGGTTGTTGGCCAGGACGACCACGTCGGGGCGGACGGCGGTGAGCGCGGGCAGATCGGCCGGCGACATGCGGTAGTGGACGGCCTTGCCGGGCACCGGCACGTCGTGGTGGGTGACGGAGGTCTCCAGGTTGACCACGCGGACGTCCGGCCCGGCGTCGTCGATCAGTCGGAGCGCCTCGCCCCAGGGGTAGGCGGGGTCGACCGGCCGGGGCACGGGCCCGAAGCGCGCCTCGGCGAGGGACACGTAGTCGCGGGCGTCCCGCACGTACCGCTCGGGCAGGGCGGGATCCAGCGGATGGGGAAGGATCTGGTCGATTCCCCGGCCGAGCATCACGTCTCCGCAGAGGAACAGTCCGGTCAGACCGCCGCCGCCCATGCTCCCAGGCTAGGGCCTTCCTGCACGGTGCGGGCCCGTGACGTCCTGCCCGAGGGCGGACGTCACGGGCTTGCCCCCGGGGTCTGTCCGGCGGACCGGGGCCGGTCCGCCGGACAGACCCTAGACCCGTACCGTGGACGGACCGGGTCCGGACGGCGACTGCACGCGGTGCGCCGGGTCGCGGACCTCGCCCACCAGCATCTCCAGGACGTCCTCCAGGGCGACCAGGCCGAGGACCCGGCCCGAGCCGTCCGCGACCTGCGCCAGATGCGTGGCGGCGCGGCGCATCACGGTGAGGGCGTCGTCGAGCGGCAGTTCGGCGCGGAGCGTCGCCATCGGGCGCCACAGCCGCTGCGGGACCGCCCGCTCCCGCTCCTCCAGGTCCAGGACGTCCTTCACGTGCACGAAGCCCATGAAGGTCGCCCGGCCCTCGGCGCGGACCGGGAAGCGGGAGTACCCGGTCCGTACGGTCAGCTCCTCGATCTCGCGCGGGGTGACCGACGGCGGGACCGTGACGAGGGAGGCGGGGGCGATCAGGACGTCCGTCACCGGGCGGCTGCCCAGTTCGAGGGCGTCCTCCAGGCGCTCCTGCTCGACCGGGTCGAGCAGTCCCGCCTGCCCCGCGTCCTCGACGAGCCGGCCGAGCTGGGCGCTGGTGAAGACCGCCTCCACCTCGTCCTTCGGCTCGACCTTGAACGCCCGCAGGACGAAGTGGGCGCAGGCCCCGAGCGCGGCCGTGACCGGCCGGCAGAGCCGGGCGAAGCCGACGAGGCCGGGGGCGAGCCAGAGGGCGGTGCGCTCGGGGTCGGCCATCGCCAGGTTCTTCGGGACCATCTCGCCGATGACGAGGTGGAGGAAGACGACCGCGGCGAGGGCGATGACGTAGCCGAGCGGGTGGATCAGCCCCTCCGGGACCCCGATCGCGTGGAAGACCGGTTCGAGGAGCTGGGCGACGGTCGGCTCGGCGACGGCGCCGAGCGTCAGGGAGCAGACGGTGATGCCGAACTGGGCGGCGGCCATCATCTGCGGCAGGTTCTCCAGGCCGTGCAGGACCTGCTTGGCCCTGGCGCCCCCGAGCGGCTCGATCTGGCTGCGCCGGACGGAGACGAGGGCGAACTCGGCCCCGACGAAGAAGCCGTTGGCGAGGACCAGGAGGACGGCGAAGAGGAGTTGCAGGGTGCTCATCGGACCGCCTCCGCGGGGACGGGCACGGGCGCGCCTGCCGCGTCCGGGCCAGGGACCGACGCACCGCCCGGGCCGGAGACCGAAGTGCCGTCCGGGCCGGGGACCGACGTACCGCCCGGGCCGGAGACCGACGTGCCGTCCGGGTCCGGCACGTCGGCCGGGTCCGGGGTCGTACGGACGATCCGCACCCGCTCGGCGCGGTAGCGGTCGACCTGGCGCACCGAGAGCCGCCAGCCGGGGAGTTCGGCCCGGTCCCCGGGGGCCGGGATGCGCCCGAGGAGGTCGGCGACGAGTCCGGCGACGGTCTCGTACGGCCCGTCGGGCACGTCGAGGCCTATCCGGCGCAGGGTGTGGACCCGGCAGGAGCCGTCGGCCTCCCAGGCGGGACGGCCGTCCTCGGCGGGCGCCGCGGCAAGCTCGGGCCGTCCGTCGGCGGCGGTGTCGTGCTCGTCGCGGACCTCGCCGACGAGCTCCTCGACGATGTCCTCCAGGGTGACGACGCCGGCCGTGCCCCCGTACTCGTCGACGACCACCGCGATCGGCTGCTCCCGCCGCAGCCGCTCCAGGAGCGTCTGGGCGGGCAGCGTCTCGGGGACGAGGAGCGGCGGGACCGCGATCCGTCCGACGGGGGTGCGCAGGCGGGCGTGCGGGGCGACGGCGAGCGCGTCCTTGAGGTGGACCATGCCGACGATCTCGTCGATGCGGTCGCGGTAGACCGGGAAGCGCGAGAGGCCGGTGGCCCGGGTGAGGTTGAGGACGTCGGCCGCGGTGGCGTCCCACTGGAG
The DNA here is from genome assembly GCF_002156145.1 of Streptomyces sp. NRRL B-24572. Classification (NCBI taxonomy): domain Bacteria; kingdom Bacillati; phylum Actinomycetota; class Actinomycetes; order Kitasatosporales; family Streptomycetaceae; genus Streptomyces; species Streptomyces sp. NRRL B-24572. The sequence goes on from NZ_MWIG01000087.1 coordinate 13,106, forward strand.
GGCGCTCACCTTCACGCGCGGGGTCATGACCTGCTCGGCGGTGAGGCCGCCGAGGGACAGGGTCCGTACGAAGAGGTCGGCGGTGTCCTGTTCGAGCGCGCCGGCCTGGGCCGAGTGCCGGGCGAGCGAGACGAGCTCGCCGGGGGTGCGGACCGAGTCCAGCTCCTCGGTGGGCTCGACGCCCAGGAGCCGTACGAGGCTGTTGGCGACCCGGTTGAGCAGGGAGATCACCGGCCGGAACAGCGCCGAGAAGCGGCGCTGCGGGGTGGCGACGAAGCGGGCGACCTGGAGCGGCCGGGAGACCGCCCAGTTCTTCGGCACGAGCTCGCCGACCACCATCTGGACGGCGGAGGCGAGCAGCATGCCGATCACCACCGAGACCCCGGATACGGCCCCTTCGGGCAGTCCGGTCGCGGTGAGCGGCCCGTGCAGGAGTCCGGCGAGCGCGGGCTCGGCGAGCATGCCGACGACCAGCGAGGTGATCGTGATGCCGAGCTGGGTGCCGGAGAGCTGGAAGGACAGTTCGCGCAGCGCGGTGACGACGGTGCGGGCGCGCCGGTCGCCGGCGGCCGCCGCCCGCTCGGCCTCGGCGCGCTCGACGGTCACGAGACCGAACTCGGCGGCCACGAAGAAGCCGTTGGCGAGGATCAGGAGGAAGGCCGCGACGAGCAGCAGAAGGGAGACGATCATGCCGCCGCCTCCGGGGAGGGGGCGGCGCAGGTACTACCGGACGATCCGTCCATTGCTGGAGGGAGTCACTCCTCGGGTCGAAGGGTGGTCTCGCGGGCCGCGGCTGCGGCCCTGCACACGCGAGACGGTGGTGCCGCTGGGCACCACCGTCTCCAGAGTAGTCATGTGACCGCCCCCAGTGGCAGGGGGTCGGCCCCCGGATGGGGGACGAACCGGGGTTTCCCCGATACGGCCGGGGGTCTCAGCCGGTCTCCGCGACCGTCCCGTGGCTCTCGGCCAGGGCCCGCAGGGCGCGGGCGTCGCGGATCGCCGATTCCTTGGCGATGCCGGGCTGGATGCCGAGCACGGGCAGGCTGGTGCCGTCGCTCAGGTCGAGGAAGACCCACGGGTCGCCGGGGCGGAGGTTGACCCGGAGGATCTCCGCCCAGGCGAGCCGCCGGGTCCTGGTGATGTTGACGACCGTGACGCCCTCGTCGTCGGCGACGACCTTGGGGCGGCTCAGCAGGACCAGGACCCCGGACAGCAGCGCGGCGGTGAAGACGAAGCTGGCGCGCTCTCCCGGTCCGAGGCGCTCCAGCATCATCGCGACGCCGGTGATGACCACGAACATCGCGGCGCTCATGGTCAGCAGGACGGCCCGGGTGCGCCCGGGACGGAAGGTGACCGGGAGGGCGGGCGTCGTGGACTGCGACATCGGTGGTTCCTCAGTGCCTGGTGAGACAGTGCCTGGTGAGACAGCGCCCGGCAGGACGGTGCCTGCCGGAACGGTGCCCGGTGGGACGTGCGGGCCGGCAGCCGTCAGAGGCGGCAGGCGTGGATGGCGGTGGTGAGGATGGCGCGGGCGCCGATCTCGTACAGGTCGTCCATGATCCGCTGCGCCTCCTTGGCGGGGACCATCGCGCGGACGGCGACCCAGCCCTCGTTGTGCAGCGGGGAGACGGTCGGCGACTCCAGGCCCGGGGTGAGGGCGACGGCCTGCTCCAGGTGCTCGGCCCGGCAGTCGTAGTCCATCATCACGTACGAGCGGGCGACCAGGACGCCCTGGAGGCGGCGCATGAACTGCTGCACCTGCGGGTGGTCGTCGGAGGCGCCGTGGCGGCGGATGACGACGGCCTCGGAGGTCAGGATCGGCTCGCCGATGACCTCCAGGCCCGCGTTGCGCAGGCTGGTGCCGGTCTCCACGACGTCCGCGATGACCTGGGCGACGCCCAGCTGGATCGCGGTCTCGACGGCGCCGTCGAGGTGGACGACGGAGGCGTCGATGCCCTGGTCGGCGAGGTGCTTGGCGACGATGCCCTCGTAGGAGGTGGCGATCGTCATGCCGCCGAAGTCCTCGGGTCCGTTCGCGGTACCCGGGCGGGTGGCGTAGCGGAAGGTGGAGCGGCCGAAGTTCAGCGGGAGGATCTCCTCGGCGCTGGCTCCGGAGTCCAGGAGCAGGTCACGGCCGGTGATGCCGATGTCCAGCTTCCCGGAGGCGACGTAGATCGCGATGTCCTTCGGCCGCAGGTAGAAGAACTCGACCTCGTTGTCGGGGTCGATGACCACGAGCTCCTTGGACTCTTTGCGCTGGCGGTAGCCGGCCTCATGGAGCATGGCCGACGCAGGTCCGGAGAGGGAACCCTTGTTGGGGACGGCGATGCGCAGCATGGGGTGAGCTTCCTTTGCCTGGGAGTCTTGGGGAGGGTGTGGGCTTTTTCGGATCGTGCTCAGAGGTGGGCGTAGACGTCGTCGAGCGAGATCCCGCGGGCGACCATCATCACCTGGACGTGGTACAGCAGCTGCGAGATCTCCTCGGCGGCCGCTTCCTTGCCCTCGTACTCCGCGGCCATCCAGACCTCGGCGGCCTCCTCGACGACCTTCTTGCCGATGGCATGGACGCCCTTGCCCACCAGCTCCGCCGTGCGGGAGGTGGCCGGGTCGCCGGTCTCTGCCTTGAGCTTGAGCTCGGAGAAGAGCTCTTCGAAGCTTTTACGGGTTCCGTTCGCCATGATGGTCCTAAGAGTACGGGGTGGGGAGGCACCACTCAGCGCCAGGGTTCGCTGACCGTGCGCAGCGTGGTGGCGGTGGCGACGGCGGCGGTGACCGCTTCGTGGCCCTTGTCCTCGGAGGATCCTTCGAGACCGGCCCGGTCGAGCGCCTGCTCCTCGTTGTCGACGGTGAGGACGCCGAATCCGACGGGTACGCCGGTGTCGATCGAGACCTGGGTGAGGCCGTGGGTGACGCCCTGGCACACGTACTCGAAGTGCGGCGTTCCACCGCGGATGACGACGCCGAGCGCCACGATGGCATCGTAGCCGCGCCCGGCGAGGACCTTCGCCACGACCGGGAGCTCGAAGCTGCCGGGGACGCGCAGGAGCGTCGGCTCGTCGATGCCGAGCTCGCTGAGGGCGCGCAGGGCGCCGTCGACGAGTCCGTCCATGATCTTCTCGTGCCACTGCGCCGCGATGACCGCGACCCGGAGGTCGCCGCAGTTCTTCACGCTGAGGACGGGTGCGCCCTTGCCGCTCATGTCTCTCCTAGCCGATTTCGTGCGTACGGGATTACTGGTTGTTGCAGGTGGAGGCCGGGGAGCCGTCCAGCCAGGGCAGGTCGTGCCCCATCCGGTCCCGCTTGGTGCGCAGGTAGCGGAGGTTGTGCTCGCCGGCCTGGACCGGCATGGGCTCCCGGCCCTCGACCCTCAGGCCGTGCCGGGTGAGGGCGTCGATCTTGTCGGGGTTGTTGGTCATCAGGCGCAGGCTGCGGACGCCGAGGTCGCCGAGGATCTGCGCGCCGGCCGCGTAGTCGCGGGCGTCGGCGGGCAGTCCGAGCTCCAGGTTGGCGTCGAGGGTGTCGCGGCCCTGCTCCTGGAGCTCGTACGCGCGCAGCTTGGACAGCAGGCCGATGCCGCGGCCCTCGTGCCCGCGCAGGTAGACGACGACGCCGCGCCCGGCCTTGGTGATCCGGTCCATGGAGGCCTGCAGCTGGGGGCCGCAGTCGCAGCGCTGCGACTGGAAGATGTCGCCGGTCAGGCACTCGGAGTGGACCCGGACGAGGACGTCCTCGCCGTCGCCGATCTCACCGTGGACGAGGGCGACGTGCTCGACGCCGTCGACGGTGGAGCGGTAGCCGTACGCGGTGAACTCGCCGTGCGCGGTGGGGAGCTGGACCTCGGCCTCGCGGCGGACGGTCGGCTCGGCGGAGCGCCGGTAGGCGATCAGGTCCTCGATGGAGATGATCGTCAGGCCGTGCTTGCGGGCGAAGGGGACCAGTTCGGGCAGGCGCAGCATCACGCCGTCCTCGCCGGCGATCTCGACGATCGCTCCGGCCGGGCGGAGGCCCGCGAGGCGGGCGAGGTCGACGGCGGCCTCGGTGTGTCCGTTGCGGACGAGGACGCCGCCGGGCTTGGCGCGCAGCGGGAAGATGTGGCCGGGACGGACGAAGTCGGAGGGCTCGTGGCTGCCGGAGGCGAGCATCCGCAGGGTGGTGGCGCGGTCGGCGGCGGAGATGCCGGTGGTGACGCCGTGGGCGGGGGACGCGTCCACGGAGACGGTGAAGGCCGTGCGCATCGACTCGGTGTTGTGCTCGACCATCTGCGGGAGTTCGAGGCGCTGCAGCTCCTCGTCCTCCATGGGGGCGCAGATCAGGCCGCGGCACTCGCTCATCATGAAGGCGACGATCTCGGGGGTGGCCTTCTCGGCGGCGATGACGAGGTCGCCCTCGTTCTCGCGGTCCTCGTCGTCGACGACGACGACGGGGCGGCCGGCGGCGATGTCGCGGATGGCCTGCTCGACGGGGTCGAGGGCGAGGTCGGTGGCGTCCCAGAGGGAATGCGTGTTCATGCGTGGGCCCCTTCCAGGACGGTGGTGCTGCGGGACCGCAGCCACCAGTCGCGCATGCCCCACAGGACGAGCGCGCCGTAGATGACGTAGACGAAGCCGGAGAAGGCGTAGCCGTTGGCGAAGTTCAGCGGGACGCCGACCAGGTCGACGAGCAGCCAGGCGAACCAGAACTCGACCATGCCCTTGGCCTGGGCGTACATGGCCACGATGGTGCCCACGAAGATGTACGCGTCGGGCCACGGGTCCCAGGACAGGTTCGGGAAGGCTTCGAAGAGCAGGGCCACGGCGACGGTGCCGACGGCAGCCGCGGCGACCATGACGGCACGCTCGGCCCAGGTGGCGAAGCGCACGGCGATCTGGCCGTCCGCCTCCTGTCCCTTGCGGCGCTGCCACTGCCACCAGCCGTAGAGCGCCACGAGCATGACGACGACCTGCTTGCCGGCGCTGCCGGCGAGGTGGCCGAAGAAGGCGCCGAAGAGGATGAGGCCGGCGAGGAACTGCACGGGCCAGGTCCAGACGGAGCGGCGCCAGCCGAGGGCGAGGGCGACGAGGCCGAAGACGTTGCCGATCATGTCCGACCAGATGATGTGCTGGTCGAAGGCCGTGAACGCCTCGGAGTTGAGCCAGTTCACTTCTCGTTCTCCTTGGCGTCGGCGCCGAGCAGCCGCTCGACGTACTTGGCGATGACGTCCACTTCGAGGTTGACCGGGTCGCCGGACTGCTTGATGCCGAGCGTGGTCAGGTCGAGGGTGGTCGGAATGAGGCTGATGGTGAACCAGTCGTCGGCGACCTCGACGACGGTGAGGCTGACGCCGTCGACCGTGATCGAGCCCTTCTCGACGACGTACCGGGAGAGGTGGGCGGGCAGGCCGACCTTGACGAGTTCCCAGTGCTCGGACGGGGTGCGCTCCAGGATGGTGCCGGTGCCGTCGACGTGGCCCTGGACGATGTGGCCGCCGAGGCGGCCGCCGACGGCCATGGGCCGCTCCAGGTTGACGCGGGAGCCGACTTCGAGGGCGCCGAGGCTGGACCGCTTGAGGGTCTCGGCCATGACGTCGGCGGTGAACTCGCCGTCGCCGAACTCGACGACCGTGAGACAGACACCGTTGACGGCGATGGAGTCGCCGTGCTGGGCGCCTTCCGTGACCAGGGGGCCGCGCAGCCGGAAGCGGGAGGCGTCCTCCAGCTGCTCGACGGCGACGACCTCGCCCAGTTCTTCGACGATTCCGGTGAACACGGTCAGGCTCCCTTGAGGGTGGCGGTGATGCGGATATCGGGTCCGATGTGCGCGGTCTCGGTGATGTCGAGCCGCAACGCTTCGGTGATGGTGGTGATTCCGGCGTCGGCGAGGGCGGCGGGGCCCGCGCCGAGGAGGACCGGGGCGAGGTAGCCGACGACCTGGTCGACGGCGCCCGCGGCGATGAAGGCGCCCGCGAGGGTGGGGCCGCCTTCGAGGAGGATCGAGCGGACACCGCGCGCGTGCAGCGGGGTGAGCAGCTCGTGCACGCCGATGCGACCGTCGTGCAGGGGCAGCCGGAGCAGTTCGACGTCGGGCAGGTGCCGGGTGTCGGCGTCCTCGCCGACGACCAGCAGGGTGGGCGCGGCGTCGTCGAGGATCCGTGCGGTGGGCAGGAGCTCGGCGCGGGCGTCGAGGGCGACCCGCAGCGGCTGGGTGGCGTTCTCGATGCCGCGGACGGCGAGGTGCGGGTCGTCCGTGCGCAGCGTCCCGCCGCCGACGACGACGGCGTCGGCCTCGGCGCGGAGCCGGTGGACGTCGGCGCGGGACTCGGCGGAGCTGATCCAGCGGGAGGTGCCGTCGGCGGCGGCGATCCGGCCGTCGAGGGTGGCGGCGTACTTCCAGCGGACGAAGGGGCGGCCGCGGCGCACGGAGGTGAGCCAGGCGAGGTTGCCGGCCTCGGCCTCGGCCTCCAGGAGCCCCTGCTCGACCTCGATCCCGGCGGCGCGGAGGGTGTCGGCACCGCCCGTGGCCTGCGGGTTCGGGTCGCCGACCGCGTACACGACCCGGCTGATCCCGGCCTCGATGAGGGCCTGGGAGCAGGGGCCGGTGCGGCCGGTGTGGTCACAGGGTTCGAGGGTGACGTAGGCGGTGCCGCCGCGGGCCAGGACGCCGGCCGCGCGCAGGGCGTGGACCTCGGCGTGGGGGCCGCCGGCGCGCTGGTGGAAGCCTTCGCCGACCTGGTGTCCGGAGGCGTCGGTGATGACGCAGCCGACGACCGGGTTGGGGCTGGTGGCGCCGAGTCCGCGTGCGGCGAGCTCGACGGCGCGTCGCATGGCGGTGATGTCGGCCTGCTGGGCCACCGGGTCCTCCTGCCTCTTCGGGCACGGACTCCGGGGCCTGTCGATGACGACAGAGAGCGGGAAGGACACCTCGCACAGGGTGCGCCGAAAGGCCGCGTCCTCGCGGGTACGCCGATCGGTGACGACACGGCGACCAGCGGACGTACGGCCGGCACACCCCTGAGAGGGGTCACCCGCCGCGCACTGCCTCCCATCCGGACTTTCACCGTCGGTCCAGGAATTTCACCTGGTCAACCGGCCGCTGGCTTGCGGACGGGTCGCGGACTATACCGCCGGTTCGGAATTACACCGACCCCGGAGTGCGCTGCTGCTGATACAGGGCCAGTGTGCCACGGCTCGCGTGAGGCGATAGACCGGAACCTTGTGGGCTGGCTCACAGAACCTCCCGGCCACCTTCTTTGGTCCAGACCTATTGACGCACTGGTCTAGTCCTCTTAATCTCCGTGTCACCTCCGAGGTAACGGTCCGTCGGCGTGCGCACTCCACGGGCCCAACACGTACCACCCCCCTGTTCGTTGCGTGTTTCTTTGACCTCCCCAGGAGGACCGATCGTGCTGTCCCCCACGACCAAGAGGGCCTCGCTGCTCGCGTCCGGCGCGGCCGTCGCCGGGCTGCTGCTCAGCTCGCTCTCCGGCGGCGTCTCGTACGCGGCCGACAACGAGTCCTGTCGCCCCGACGGGCTCTACAAGACCCCCGGCGTCGACGTGCCGTACTGCTCGGTCTACGACACCGAGGGCCGCGAGAAGATGGGCGCGGACCACCAGCGCCGGGTCATCGGCTACTTCACCGGCTGGCGCACCGGCAAGAACGGTCAGCCCGCCTACCTGGCCAAGGACATCCCGTGGGACAAGATCACCCACATCAACTACGCCTTCGGCCACATCGGCGGCGACAACAAGCTCTCCGTGGGCACGGACGGTCCCGACAACGCGGCCACCGGGATGACCTGGCCCGGTGTCGCGGGTGCCGAGATGGACCCCGCGTACTCCTACAAGGGCCACTTCAACCTGCTCAACAAGTTCAAGAAGCAGCACCCGAACGTCAAGACGCTGATCTCGGTCGGCGGCTGGGCGGAGACCGGCGGCTACTTCGACGACAGCGGCAACCGGGTGAGCTCCGGCGGCTTCTACTCGATGGCAACCAACGCCGACGGTTCGGTCAACCAGGCCGGGATCGACACCTTCGCGAACTCGGCCGTCGACTTCATCCGGAAGTACGGGTTCAACGGCGTCGACATCGACTACGAGTACCCGACGACGATGAAGGACTCGGGCAACCCGCTCGACTGGCAGATCTCCAACGCGCGCCGCGCCGGGCTCGTGCAGGGCTACGCGGCCCTCATGAAGTCCCTGCGCGAGAAGCTGGACACGGCCGGCGCCGCCGACGGCAGGCACTACCTGCTGACCGTCGCCGCCCCCTCCTCCGGCTACCTGCTGCGCGGCATGGAGACCTTCCAGATGCAGAAGTACCTGGACTACGTCAACATCATGTCCTACGACCTGCACGGCGCCTGGAACGAGTACGTCGGCCCCAACGCCTCCCTCTTCGACGACGGCAAGGACGGCGAGCTGGCCGCCGCGAGCGTGTACTCCACCTCGCAGTACGGCGGCATCGGCTACCTCAACACCGACTGGGCGTACCACTACTTCCGCGGCTCGATGCCGGCCGGCCGCATCAACATCGGCCTGCCGTACTACACCCGCGGCTTCAAGAACGTGCAGGGCGGCACGGACGGCCTGTGGGGCAAGGCCGCCACGACCACCTGCCCGGCCGGCTCCGGCCTCACCAAGTGCGGTGACGGCGCCTCGGGCATCGACAACCTGTGGCACGACAAGGACTCCAACGGCGCCGAGTCGCCCGCCGGTTCCAACCCGATGTGGCATGCCAAGAACCTGGAGAAGGGGATCGTCGGCGACTACGTCACCCAGTACGGCTTCCCGGCGAGCACCACGCTGACCGGCACGTACGCCCGCAAGTACGACTCGACCCTGGTCGCGCCGTGGCTGTGGAACGCCGAGAAGAAGGTCTTCCTCTCCACCGAGGACGAGCAGTCCGTGGCCGCGAAGGCCGACTACGTGGTCGACCGCGGCATCGGCGGCACCATGGTCTGGGAGATGGCCGGCGACTACGCCTGGAACGCGACCAAGGGCCAGTACGAGATGGGCTCCACGCTCACCTCGCTGATGTACGACAAGTTCAAGGCGGCCACCCCGTACGGCGCGAAGAAGTCCAACAAGGCGCTGCCGACCCAGGCCGTGAAGATCGACACCCAGTTCACCGAGTTCAAGCTGGGCGACTCGAACTACCCGATCACGCCGAAGATCAAGATCACCAACAACACGGCGACGACGCTGCCCGGCGGCACGGAGTTCCAGTTCGACTACGGCACCTCGGCCCCGAACAACGCCTCCGACCAGTCCGGCTTCGGCACGAAGGTCATCAGCAGCGACCACACGGGCAGCAACGTGGGCGGCCTGAAGGGCGACTTCCACCGCGTCTCCCTGAAGCTCCCGGCCTGGCAGTCGCTGGCCCCGGGCGCGACGGTCGACCTGGCCTTCAACTACTACCTGCCGGTGTCCACCCCCTCCAACTGGACGGTGAACATCAACGGCACGACGTACGCCCTCGCCGGCGACCTGGCGCGCGGCACGACGGTCGTGGAGCCGGGCGGCTCGACCCCGACGCCGACGCCGACCACCACGACGCCCACGCCGAGCCCGACCACCACGACGCCGACCCCCACGCCGACCCCGACCGGTGGCACCTGCACCGCACCGGCGTACGTGGCCGGCCAGGTCTACACCGCCGGCACCGTGGTCTCCCACAAGGGCCACCAGTGGAAGGCCCAGTGGTGGACCCAGAACGAGGAGCCGGGCACGACCGGCGACTGGGGCGTCTGGAAGGACCTCGGCGCCTGCTGACGCACCCCGTTCGAACCCCCGGCGGCGGACACTCACGGCCCTTGCCGCCGCCGGGCCCCTCTCCGCGCCGCGCTCCCCTGTCCGGGGCGCGGCGCGGTCGCGTTCCCGCTCCGGGGCGGTCAGGCTGAAGACATGAGCACGATCCTGGTGACCGGCGGCACGGGAACGCTCGGACGGCCCGTCTGCGAGCGGCTGCGCGCGGACGGCCACGAGGTACGGGTGCTCAGCCGGCACTCACCGCCGTTCGCGGTCGACCTGCGCAAGGGCGGGCCGCTGCTCGACCGGGCGGTCGCCGGGGCGGACGCGGTCGTCCACTGCAGCAACATCCGGCGCGGCGACAAGGAAGCCGCCCGCCTCCTGATCGAGGCCGTGCGCCTGGCCGGGGTCCCGCACCTGCTGTACATCTCGATCGTCGGGATCGACCGGGTACCGCTCGGCTACTTCCGCACCAAGTACGCCGTGGAGCGCATGATCCAGGGGTCCGGCATCCCGTGGACCCTGCTGCGCGCCACCCAGTTCCACGACCTCGCCCTCCAGCTGCTCCAGGTCCTCGTCAAGCCGCCCGTCATGCTGCTGCCCAAGGAGGTCCGGTCCCAGCCGATGGAGGTCACGGAGGCGGCCGCGCGCCTCGCCGAGCTGGCCGCGGGGCCTCCGGCGGGCCGGGTGGAGGACATGGCCGGCCCGGAGATCCTCACCTTCGACGAGCTGGCCCGCGCCTATCTGCGGGCGAGTGGCCGTCGGCGCCGACGCGTGGAGGTGCCGCTGTCGGGCCGGGTCTACCGGGAGCTGCGGCGCGGCGGACTCCTGGCGCCGGACCGCGCGGTGGGCCGGGTGACGTTCGAGGAGTTCCTCGCCCGGCGGTTCGGCTCCTAGGGCCTGTCCGACCATTCGCGTCGGATCAGGCCGGGGCGTCCGGTGCGTGCGATCGGCGTGCGGCAGGGGCGCCCTCGGACGGGGTCTCCCCTGCTCGAGCGAAGCCGAGAGCTTGGGGAAGGAGCTACTCGGGCGTTTCGGCCGTGCGGCGAGCGTGCGTGCCGGGCGGGCCGGACCCGACGGGAATGGTCAGACAGGCCCTAGGGGAACAGCTCGTCCTGCGCCGCGTCCCGCGCCCGGAGGAGCGCGCCGCGCAGGACCGCCGCGTCACCGAGTGCGGTGGCGCGGACCTCCGTGCGCAGTGGGGAGAGCGCCGCGAGTTCGGCCTCCACGCGCGCGGCGAGTCCGGGGCCGCCCTGGTGGCCGGTCTCCCCGGCGAGGACCACGCAGCCGGGGTCAAGGACGGAGACGACGGCGGCCGCGCCGACGGCGAGGCGGCGGGCGAGGGCGTCGAGGAAGGGTCCGTGGCCCGAGGCGAGCGCGCCAGCCGGGTCGAGGCCGTGGGCGGCGGCGAGGGCGTCGACGGCCGCCGCGCAGGCCAGCTCGTGGAAGCCGCCGTCGCAGCCGGTGGCCGAGGGGAGTCCGGAGGTGCCGGGGACCGGCAGGAAGCCGATCTCCCCCGCGCCGCCGGAGGCGCCCCGGCGCAGGCGGCCGTCGAGGACGACGGCGGCGCCGACGCCCTGGCCGAGCCAGAGCAGGACGAAGTCCTCGCGGTCGCTGGCCGCGCCCTCGCGGAGCTCGGCGACGGCGGCGAGGTTGGTCTCGTTCTCGACGAGGACGTGGGCGGGCAGCCGTTCCTGGAGGACGCCGACGAGCCGCCGGTGCCAGGCGGGCAGCCCCGAGGAGTCGCGCAGCTCGCCGGTGGCGGGGTCGATGAGCCCGGGGGCGCCGACGGCGACGCTGTGCAGCCGGTCGGCGCCCGCCTCCTTCACGGTCCGCTCCAGGAGCGCGACCGCCTTCTCGACGGCGGGTCCCGTGGGGCTGTCGTCGCCGACGGGGACGGAGGCCTCGGCGAGGGTGGTGCCGAGGAGGTCGGCGACGGCGACGGAGACCGAGCGGGTCCGGACGTCGAGGGCGGCGAGGTGGGCGCGGTCGGCGACGATCCCGTACAGCTTGGCGTTGGGACCGCGGCGCTCGGCCCCGGCCTCGCCGACGACGTGGACGAGCCCGGAGCCCTGGAGCCGCTCGACGAGGTCGGCGACGGTCGGGCGGGAGAGCCCGGTGAGCGTCTTGAGCTGAGTGGCCGTCAACGGGCCTTCGTCCTGGAGCAGTCGCAGGGCGAACCGGTCGTTGATGGCTCGTGCGGTGCTCGGGGATGCGGCCATGCGGCGATCCTCTCAGACTCGGATCGGACCCGGAGGCCCTCACTGCGGTCTATTTATCAGGCAGGGTTCCTGATAGTTTACGCGGCACACCACGACCACAGGGAGGGCCCATGGCGGCGGAGACCGTCACCACCGATCGCCTCCGGCGGGCACGCTTCGCCGTCGCCGCCGTCTTCTGCGTGCACGGCTCGGTCACCGGGAGCTTCGCGACCCGGATCCCCTGGATCCAGGAGCACGCGGGCGTCAGCGCCGGACAGCTCGGGCTCGCGCTCGCCTTCCCCGCACTCGGCGCCTCTCTCGCGATGCCGCTGGCCGGGACCGTCTCGCACCGCTTCGGCGCCCGCACGGCGCTGCGCGGCCTGCTCGCCCTGTGGACGCTCGCCCTCACCCTGCCCTCGCTCGCCCCGAACGTCTGGGGGCTGTGCGGCGCGCTCCTCGTGTACGGGGCGACCGCGGGCATGTCCGACGTGGCGATGAACGCGCTGGGCGTCGAGACCGAGAACCGGCTCGGCCGGTCCATCATGTCGAGCCTGCACGGCATGTGGAGCGTGGGCGCCCTGCTCGGCTCCGCCGCCGGCACGGTCGCCGCCCACCTCGGCGGCGACGCCCGGCTGCACCACCTGATCGCCGCCCTCGTGCTCACCGCGCTCGGCCTGGTCTTCTGCCAGGGCGTGCTCGACGTCCGCAGCACCCCGGAGGAGGAGGCGCCGCCGCGCTTCTCGCTGCCGCCGAGGTCCGCTCTGATCATCGGCGCCATCGGCTTCTGCGGGGTGTTCGCCGAGGGCGCCAGCCTCGACTGGTCGGCCGTCTACCTCCGCGACGAGCTGGACAGCTCGGCGGGGCTCGCGGCCGCCTCCACGACCGCCTTCGCGCTGACGATGGCGGTGGCGCGGCTGGTCGGCGACCGCGTGGTGGACCGCTTCGGGGCGGTCCGTACGGTACGGGTCGGGGGCGCCGTCGCCACCCTCGGCGGGGTCCTGGTCGTCCTCGCCCCGCACGCCGCCGTGGCGATGGCCGGATTCGGTCTGATCGGACTCGGGATCGCGGTCGTCGTCCCGCTGGCCTTCGCCGCGGCCGGGCGCAGCGGCCCGAACCCGAGCCAGGCCATCGCGGGCGTCGCCACCATCACGTACACCTCGGGTCTGATCGCCCCCTCGGCGATCGGCGGCATCGCCGACGCGACCTCCCTCGTCTTCTCCTTCGGCCTGGTCACCCTGCTCGCCCTGGGGCTGGTGCTCGGCGCGGGAGTGCTCAGGACCGGCGGCAGGGAGACGGCGTCGTCGACACCGGCACCGGCGCCGGCGAAGAGCACGGGGCCGGTGGGCCGGGACGCCGGGCCGGTGGGCTAGGTCCCGGGACGAATCGTCGAGAACTCCGTCCGGCGGCGGCGCCTACCATGATGGCTGATCTTTTGCGGTCCCGACGCGGCCGCCGGAACCGGAGAACGGGAGCGACCTCATGAACCTCGGCGTGCGCTGGACCCTGCACGGCGACGGGAGAACACCCGCTCCGGGAGCCGTCGTCCGCCCGGACGAACGGCTCTCCTGGCCCCGTACGGTCGGCCTCGGCGCCCAGCACGTCGTGGCGATGTTCGGGGCGTCGTTCGTGGCCCCGGTCCTCATGGGTCTCGACCCGAACCTCGCGATCATGATGTCCGGTGTCGCCACCGCGATCTTCCTGCTCGCGACCCGCGGCACCGTCCCGTCCTACCTGGGCTGCTCGCTCTCCTTCGTCGGCGTCGCCGCCGCCATCCGGGCCTCCGGCGGCACCAGTGCCACCGTCACCGGTGCGGTGTTCGTCGTGGGCGCGGTGCTCTTCCTGGCCGGTCTCGCGGTCCGGAAGTTCGGCGCGCGGATCATCCACGCGGCGATGCCGCCGATCGTGACCGGCGCGGTCGTCATGCTGATCGGCTTCAACCTGGCGCCGGTCACCGCCTCGACGTACTGGCCCCAGGACCAGTGGACGGCCCTGCTGGTGATGCTGTTCACCGGTCTGGCCGTGGTCTGTCTGCGCGGCTTCTGGTCCCGGATCGCGATCTTCCTCGGCCTGGTCTTCGGCTACGGCATCTCCTGGGTCTTCGACCTCGTCTTCGGCAAGATCCACTCGATGTCCCCGGGCGGCCAGGTCACCGACCACTGGCGGCTCGACCTCTCCGGCGTCGCCAAGGCCGACTGGATCGGCCTGCCGTCCCTGCACGGCCCGAGCTTCGAGTGGTCCGCGATCCTGGTCGCGCTGCCCGTCGTCATCGCGCTGATCGCGGAGAACGCCGGACACGTCAAGGCCGTCGGCGAGATGACCGGCACCTCGCTCGACGACCAGCTCGGCACCGCGATCGCCGCCGACGGCGTCGCGTCCATGCTCTCCACCGGTGTGGGTGGCCCGCCGAACACCACGTACTCCGAGAACATCGGCGTCATGGCCGCCACCCGGGTCTACTCGACCGCCGCCTACTGGGCCGCCGCCGGCTTCGCGCTGCTCTTCGGCCTCTGCCCCAAGTTCGGCGCGGTCGTCGCCGCGATCCCCGGCGGCGTCCTCGGCGGCATCACCGTGATCCTCTACGGCATGATCGGTCTGCTCGGCGCCCAGATCTGGATCAACGCCGAGGTCGACCTGCGCAACCCGCTCAACCTGGTCCCGGCCGCCGCCGGCATCATCATCGGCGTCGGCGGCGTGAAGCTGCACTTCACCGACACCTTCGAGCTGGGCGGCATCGCGCTCGGCACGATCGTCGTCATCACCGGCTACCACGTGCTGCGCGCCTTCGCCCCGACCCACCTCAAGACCCAGGAACCGCTCCTGGACGCGGGCACCAGCTCGTACGAGACGAACGCGGAAGACGTGTCGAAGAACTGAGTGATTCGCCCGTTCTGGGGAAGCCGGGCCCGAGGAGTACCCTCCCGGGCCCGGCGGCTGGGAGCCTGCCCCCATGGCGCAGACCCAGTGGACCGAAGAACGGATCGGCCAGTTCGTCGCGGTCGACCCCGTGGTGGACCGGATGCGGGCGCTCCGCGCGGCCTGGCATCCGGCCGACGGGGTCGCCGTGTTCAACCGGGTCTATCTGACGGTCACCGAGGAGATCGGCCACGCCCTCGATGCGGGCACCTTCGCCGACCGGCGGGCCGCCGCCACCCTCGACGTACGGTTCGCCGAGCGGTATCTCGCGGCGGTCGACGCGGTCGCCACCGGAATCTCACCGCCCGCCTGCTGGCGGCCCCTCTTCCACTACCGGCGCCATCCCGGCGTACGGCCGCTGCAGTTCGCGCTCGCCGGGATCAACGCCCACATCGGCCACGACCTGGCGCTCGCGGTGGTCGACGCCTGCCGGATCCTGGAGTGCGCGCCGGCCGACCTGGAGGACGAGTTCGACCGGGTCGGCGACGTCCTCGTCCTCCTGGAGGAGCGCATCAGGGAGGAACTGATGCCGGGCCCGGACCTCCTGGAGATCGCGGACCCGCTGACGCATCTGCTCGGCTGCTGGAGCCTGGACCGGGCCCGCGACGGGGCCTGGCTCGCCGCCCGCTCGCTGTGGCAGCTGCGGCGGTTGCCCGACCTGGCCGAGGAGTTCACCGAACGCCTCGACCGGTCGGTGGGCCTGGTGGGGCGGATGCTGCTCACCCCACTGGCACGCCCTTAGGAACCGGGATCAGTCCTCCGGCAGCTCGACCGGGGCGATCTCGTCGTACACGTCGCCCGGACCCGGGTTGGTGCCGTCGGTCGCGCCGCCGAAGTGGTGCATGACGCCCCAGACCGCGTTGAGCGCCGTCTGCACCGCACCCTCGGCCCAGCCGGCCGTCCAGGAGATGTCGTCGCCGGCGAGGAAGATGCCCCGCTTGTCCTCGGGCAGGCGGTCCTGCATGAAGTGCGTGAACAGGCGGCGCTGGTAGCGGTAGTGGCCCGGCAGGTTCGCCTTGAAGGCGCCCATGAAGTAGGGCTCGTTCTCCCAGGAGACCGTCACCGGGTTGCCGATGATGTGCTTCCGGATGTCGACCTTCGGGTAGATCTCGCCGAGCGACTTCAGCATGACCTCCATCCGCTCGTTCGCCGAGAGCGGCAGCCACTTCAGGCTGTCGTCGCACCAGGTGTACGAGAGGCAGATCGTGGCCGGCTTGTCCGGGCCGTCGTCCAGGAGGTAGGTGCCGCGGGTCATCCGGTCGGTGAGCGTCATCGACATGACGTCCCGGCCGGTCTCCTCGTCCTTGTCCAGCCAGAACGGCCGGTCGACGGGGACGAACAGCTTCGAGGACTCCATGTAGTGGGTGCGCTCGATCGCGGTCCAGTGGTCGATCGGGAAGAGCGAGTCGTCGCAGGCGATCTTGGACAGCAGCATCCAGGACTGGGCCGTGAAGATCGCCGCCTGGTACGTACGGATGTCGCCGGAGGCGTCGGTGACCGTGATCCGGTTGCCGGCGGTCCGGTTCAGCCGGGTCACGGCCGGCTTCGGGGCGCCCTCGTGCAGGGAGCTGAGCGAGGTGCCCGGCGCCCAGTGGACGATCTTCTCCGGCTCGCGCTCCCACAGGCGCAGCGGCAGCTGCTGCGAGCCGCCGACGATGCCGCGGTGGTGGTCGTCGGCCTCGGTGTAGACGACGCGGAGGATCTCCAGGATGGAGTTGGGGAAGTCGGTGTCCCAGCCGCCGGTGCCGAAGCCGACCTGGCCGAAGATCTCGCGGTGCCGGAAGGACTTGAACGCCTCGGACTCGCAGAGGAAACCGTAGAAGGTCTGGTTGTCGAGCTTCTCGACGAGCTTCGACCAGATCTCGCGGATGCGCGGGACGTCGCGCTCGCGCATGGCCTGGTTCATGTCGGAGAAGTCGGCGCCCTCGTCCAGACAGGCGTTCCACGCGTTCATCACGTCGCGGTAGACCTGCGGGAGGTCGTCGACGGTGGTGGCGTAGTGCGACTCGCCCTTGAGGTCGACGACGGTCGACGGGGTCGACTCGGCGAGCGGGTTCGGGAAGGGCTTGGTCTCCAGGCCGACGAGGTCGATGTAGTGCTGGAGCGCGGTCGAGGAGGGCGGGAAGCGCATGGCGCCCATCTCGGCGGTGAGGCCCTCGGTGCCGGTGCCCTCGAAGCCGACGGTGCGCAGCCGGCCGCCGATCTGGTCGGCCTCGTAGACGACGGGCTTGAGGCCCATCTTCATGAGCTCGTACGCGGCGATGATGCCGGAGAGACCGCCGCCGATGACGGCGACCTCGGTGCCGTGCTCGGTGGCCGGTATCTGGCCGAGCCCGGCCGGGTGGGCCAGGAAGTCGTCGTAGGCGTACGGGAAGTCCGGACCGAACATGGTGATCGGCGGCTGGCCGTCGCTGTGGGGGACGGCGGTCGTGGGCACCGTGGACGTCATGGGGTACGGACTCCTTGCACGGAAAAGAAAGAGATCAGGCGGGGAGGGGGAGGGCCGGTTCAGACGAGGGGGCCGTAGAGGTCCGGGCGCCGGTCGCGGAGGTAGGGGTTCTCCTGGCGGGAGGCCGCGAGGAAGGCCGGGTCGACGTCGCCGAGGACGAGGTCCTCGCCGCGTCCGGCGCGGGCCCGGGCGGTGCCGTCGGGGCCGGCCAGGGTGGAGAGGCCGACGAACTCGAAGGCGCCCTCGGGGCCGGTCCGGTTGGCGTACGCGATGTAGAGCTGGTTCTCGAAGGCGCGGACCGGCACCACCGAGAGGGGCACGACCTCGGCGGGATGCATGAGCGCGGTCGGTACGAGGAGGAGGTCCGTACCGGCCAGGGCGTGCGCCCGGACGTTCTCGGGGAACTCGACGTCGTAGCAGATCATCATGCCGACGGTGAGGCCGTCGAGCTCCGCCTGGACGACGGCGCGGTCGCCGGGGGTGAACCACTTCAGCTCGAAGTCGCCGAAGAGGTGGGTCTTGCGGTACTGCGCGAGCGGGGCGCCGTCGGCGCCGATGAGCTGCGCGGAGTTGTACAGGACGCCGTGCCGCTCGGTGTCGCGCTCCGGGTAGCCGTAGCCGACGGCCAGGCCGTGGCGCACCGCGATCGCCGCGACGGCGCGGGCGGAGGGGCCGTCGGCCGGCTCGGCCAGGCGCGCGATGTCGGCGCCGATGGCGTAGCCGGTGAGGAACAGCTCGGGGGCGAGCAGCACGCTCGCGCCGGCGGCCGCGGCGCGGGCGGCGGCCTCGTCGAGGATCTTGAGGTTGGCGGCCACGTCACCGAGCTCACCGGAGCTCTGGAGCAGGGCGGTGCGCAGCGCGGGCATCGGCGATCCTCGGGGGTCGAAAGTTGAGGGGGAAGACGTCAAAAACGGTACGGTTTCGCGCTCTCCCGGGACAAGGCGGAGGCGTTGCGGACCGACCGTCGAACCGTTGCGCGATCGGCGGCCGGGGCGTCGATTCGTTGCATACGGCTCCGACCGGGGTCGTACGGCTCCCCCGCCGCCCGGGCGTCGGACCGAGGACCGTCCTGCGGTCCGACGCCCGGGCGGCGGGGGAGCCGT
>NZ_MWIG01000870.1:0-2391 GCF_002156145.1 Streptomyces sp. NRRL B-24572
CCGGGTCTACGCGTACGCCATGGCCGTGGCCCCCGCCGGAGCCCACGCGCCCGACGACGAGAAGGCCGAGCTGCTCCGGCTCTTCGGGGACTGGCACCACCCCGTCCCCGAGATCCTCGCGGGCGTCGCCCCCGACCGGATCCTGCGGCACGACGTCCACCACCTGCCCGACCCGCTGCCCGCCTTCCACCGCGGCAGGGTCGCCCTCCTCGGCGACGCCGCGCACGCGATGATGCCGAGCCTCGGCCAGGGCGGGAACCAGGCCGTCGAGGACGCCGTCGTCCTCGCCCACCACGCCGGCGCCGCCCCCGACTTCGTGCCGGGCCGCGCCCTCGCCGCGTACACCGCCGACCGACTGCCGCGCACCACCGCCATCGTCCGCAAGGCCGCCCGCACCGGCGCGCTCACCATGCTCTCCGCCCGGCCCGCCGTCGCCCTGCGCAACACGGCCGTCAGCGCCGTCTCCCTGTTCGGACCCGGCCTCGCCCTGCGCGGCTTCGACGGCATCTGCGACTGGAACCCGCCCGTCGGGCCGGTCCCTTCGACCGGGGCGTGAGCCGCCCCGCGTAAGCTGACCGGCGCGAACGGCCCTGATGGCCAAGGGCCGGTGGACGACGACAAGGGAGACCCCGTGAAGGTTGGCTGCATCGGACTCGGCGACATCGCGCAGAAGGCCTACCTTCCCGTCCTCGGCACCCTCCCCGGGGTCGAACTGCACCTCCAGACCCGCACCCCGGCGACCCTGGAGCGGGTGGCCGACACCCTGCACCTGCCCGCCGAACGGCGCCACCGCGACCTCGACTCGCTCCTCTCCGCGGGACTCGACGCGGCCTTCGTCCACGCCTCCACCGCCGCCCACGCCGAGATCGCCGCCCGGCTCCTGGAAGCCGGCGTCCCCACGTACGTCGACAAGCCCCTCGCGTACGAGTACGCCGACTCCGAGCGGATCGTGGAACTCGCCGAGAAGCGCTCGGTCAGCCTCGCCGTCGGCTTCAACCGGCGCCTCGCCCCCAGCTACGCCCAGTGCCTCGACCACCCGCGCGAGCTGATCCTCCTCCAGAAGAACCGCATCGGCCTGCCCGAGGACCCCCGCACCCTCGTCCTCGACGACTTCATCCACGTCGTCGACACCCTGCGCTTCCTGCTGCCCGGCGAGGTCGAGCACATCGACGTGCGGGCCCGGATCCGCGAGGGCCTCATGCACCACGTGGTGCTCCAGCTCTCCGGCGACGGCTTCACCGCCATCGGCATGATGAACCGGATGAACGGCTCCACGGAGGAGGTCCTGGAGGTCTCGGGGCAGGACACCAAGCGCCAGGTCCTCAACATCGCCGAGGTCATCGACCACAAGGGGCAGCCGACCGTGCGCCGCCGCGGCGACTGGGTGCCCGTGGCCCGGCAGCGCGGCATCGAGCAGGCGACCCTCGCCTTCCTCGACTCGGTACGGGAGGGCAGGGTGCTCAGCGCACGCGACGCCCTGCTCACCCACGAACTGTGCGAGCGCGTCGTCCGCGACGCGCTGGCCCAGGCGTCCTGAACGCGCCCGCCCCCTCGGCGGCGCACACCGCGCCCACCACCACGAGAGCGCCGTACACGGGCCAGTCGCCCCACCGGACATAGGCCGTCGTCGTCCCCGAGAGCGGCAGCTCGCGCACGACGGCGGCGCTCGCGTCCGTGCCGAGGACCGGCCCGATCCGGCGTCCGTCGGGACCGTACGCGGCACTGACCCCGGTGAGCGTCGCGTGGACCACGGGACGGCCCGTCTCCGCCGCCCGCAGGGCCGCGAGCGAGGCGTGCTGCGCGGGCGCCCAGCTGTCCTGGAAGGTACTGGTCGACGACTGCACGACCAGGAGGCCCGCCCCGTCCCGGGCAAGTCGTCGGCTCATGTCGGGGAACGCCGACTCGAAGCAGACGAGCGGCCCCACCCGGAGCGCCCGGCCCTCGCGGGCCGGCAGGGTCATCACGACGGGCTCGGTGCCGCGCCGCCGGTCCTCGTCGGCGGCCCGGCCGGCGGACGTCACCCAGCCGAGGAGCGGTCGCGCCGGGATGTACTCGCCGAAGGGNNCGCGAGTGCCGGGTCGCCCGTCGGATCGGCGCCCACCCCGCTCTCGCCCCACACGACCAGGTCGAGCCGCTGCCCGGCGAGGGAGCGGGTCAGCTCCTCGGCCCGCGCCAGACGCCGCTCGGGTCCGTCGGTCACACCGGGCTGTACGAGGGCCACCCGTACCGTCCCGTTCCGCGCCGGGGCCGGGACGCCCCAGGCCGCCGTCCCCGCCACCAGGGCGCAGGCCATGAGCCCCGCCGCCCCGACGGCACGCCGCCCCGGCGCCGCCACGAGCAGCACCACGGCCGTGTTCACCGCGACCACCAGAAGGCCCACCAGCCACACCC
>NZ_MWIG01000871.1:0-3322 GCF_002156145.1 Streptomyces sp. NRRL B-24572
CGGCGGGCTCGGCGCCCTGCTGCTCCTCACCGCCGTGATGCTCCGACGCGCCCACCGGACGCACTAGGGCCGTTGTCCGGTGGCTCCGGCCCGGCCGTTAGGCTCGGTGCGTGGCGCTCAAGAACATCCCGGACCCCGGTTTCTCCGAAGACGACGGCACCGCCGACCCGCGGCTCGCCGCGGCCCTCGCGGCCTGGGCGGAGGACCGGACCGCCCATGGACCCGTCCTCGAAGCCCTGAAGGGGGCCCGGCTGCTCGTCCCCGTCGTCGCCGTCCTCGGCGAGGTCGAGATCGACCCCGAGACGGGCCTCAAGCAGGAGAAGACGAGCGACATGGCCGTCCCCACCCTCACGGCCGGCGACCGGCGGGCCCTGCCGGCCTTCACCTCGATCGCCTCGCTCGCCCTCTGGGACCCGCAGGCCCGCCCCGTGGCCGTCCCCCTCCAGCAGGCGCTCGCCGCGCTCGTCCACGAGAAGGCCGACACCCTGGTCCTGGACCTGGCGGGACCCGTGCCGTACCAGGTGGCCGGCTCCGCGCTGCTCGCCCTCGCCGAGGGCCGCTCCAGCGCCGACCCGCTCGACGACCCGGCCGTACGGGACGCCGTGCGCGCCGTCGTCGCCGCCGAGCCGGCGGTGCTCCGCGCCCACCTGGGGCCCGGCACCGCCGACGGCACCGTCGCCCTGGTCCTCGACGCCGACGCCGCTCCGGCGGAGGCCGCCCAGCGCGTGGCCCGCGCCCTGGCCGCCGACGAAACACTGAGGGCCCGCCTGGTGCGGGGCCTCGACCTGGCACTCCTGCCGGCCTCGGCCACGCCTCCGGGCGAGCCCTTCTACGTAAAGCGGTAACGGTCTACGTGGGGGAGCAGCGCTCCTAGCGGTACACCGGCCCCGTGGCTGTTCTCTTCCGGGGGCGACCCCCGTACCCCCGCGGCCCCGGCGGGCCCGATCGGCTCCTAGCCGTACACCGGCCCCGTGGCTGTTCTCTTCCGGGGGGCGACCCCCGTACCCCCGCGGCCCCGGCGGGCCCGATCGGCTCCTAGCCGTACACCGGCCCCGTGTACTTCTCGCCCGGTCCCTGGCCCGGCTCGTCCGGGATCAGGGACGCCTCGCGGAAGGCGAGCTGGAGGGACTTCAGGCCGTCCCGCAGGGGAGCCGCGTGGAAGGAGGAGACCTCCGTCGCGCCGGCGTCCAGGAGGCCCGCGAGCGCGTGGATCAGCTTGCGCGCCTCGTCGAGGTCCTTGTGCTTCTCGCCCTCCTCGGTGAGCCCGAGCTTCACCGCGGCGGCGCTCATCAGGTTGACGGCGACCGTCACGATCACCTCGACCGCCGGGACCTCCGCGATGTCGCGGGTCATGGATTCGAAGTCGGGGGTGTCCGTGGACTCGTTCTGGGGCGTCTCGCTCATGCCCACACGATAAGCGGACGTACGGTTCGCGCCGACCGCCGGGTCCTGCTAACCTTGTGTAACGACCGGCTGGACACCTCTGTGTCCGGCCCACAAGTGGAGGCTCCGTACTCCCACCTGACCACCCTCACGGGTGGCGGGTCACCGGTCAGGTGGCGCCCATCGTTCCGTACGGACGATGGAGCCGCCCGATGTGCGCCCCGCGGTTCACCGTGGTGGTGCTCCGGTTTTCCGTGGAGCCCCGCCTGTGTACCGTCCGGGGCATTTTTCATGTACCGGCCCGGTTGGTCTCAACTGTTTCACGTGACGTGTCCGTCCGCCAAGGCGGTCGCGTGGTGCTACCGAGGAGGATCCATCAGCGCCGAGCCCCGCATCAACGAGCGGATTCGCGTTCCCGAGGTGCGTCTTGTCGGCCCCAGCGGCGAGCAGGTGGGCATTGTTCCGCTTGCCAAGGCCCTGGAGCTCGCGCAGGAGTACGACCTCGACCTGGTCGAGGTCGCGGCGAACGCCCGCCCGCCCGTGTGCAAGCTCATGGACTACGGGAAGTTCAAGTACGAGTCGGCCATGAAGGCCCGTGAGGCGCGCAAGAACCAGGCGCACACGGTCATCAAGGAGATGAAGCTCCGGCCGAAGATCGACCCGCACGACTATGACACCAAGAAGGGTCACGTCGTCCGGTTCCTCAAGCAGGGCGACAAGGTCAAGATCACGATCATGTTCCGCGGTCGTGAGCAGTCCCGCCCGGAGCTCGGTTACCGACTTCTGCAGCGCCTCGCCGAGGACGTCCAGGAGCTTGGATTCATCGAGTCCAACCCGAAGCAGGACGGCCGGAACATGATCATGGTTCTCGGTCCGCACAAGAAGAAGACCGAGGCCATGGCCGAGGCTCGCGAGGCCCAGGCCGCGCGCAAGGCGGAGCGCCAGGGCGGTTCGTCCGAGGCCCCCGCCGCCGCTGCCGAGGAGACCTCGACCGAGACCCCGGCCGAGAACGCCGAGGCGTGATCCACGGGGGCTGCCTCCCGGCAGCCCCCGGATTCCGTCCGGTCCCACCCAATCGAAGAATGACGCTCCCGGTCGACCGGTGCCCGCACCGGGGGAGCGCCACTGACGAGGAGAGAACGGCGCTATGCCGAAGAACAAGACGCACTCCGGTGCCAAGAAGCGCTTCAAGGTCACCGGCTCCGGCAAGATCCTGCGCGAGCGCGCCGGTAAGCGCCACCTGCTCGAGCACAAGTCGTCCAAGCTGACGCGTCGCCTCACCGGCAACGCCGAGATGGCCCCGGGTGACTCCGCCAAGATCAAGAAGATGCTGGGCATCTGATCTGATCTCCCGCCCTCGGCGACGAGGGCATCCGGCACCGTCCGGGACCCATCCGTTTTTCGGGTCGTGTGAGGACCACCACGACCCCGCTACAAGGAGTTAAGAAGTGGCACGCGTCAAGCGGGCAGTCAACGCCCACAAGAAGCGCCGGGCGATCCTCGAGCAGGCCTCCGGCTACCGCGGTCAGCGTTCGCGCCTGTACCGCAAGGCCAAGGAGCAGGTCACCCACTCGCTGGTCTACAACTACAACGACCGCAAGAAGCGCAAGGGCGACTTCCGTCAGCTGTGGATCCAGCGCATCAACGCCGCTGCCCGCCAGAACGGCATGACGTACAACCGCCTCATCCAGGGTCTGAAGGCCGCCAACATCGAGGTGGACCGCAAGATCCTCGCCGAGCTGGCCGTCAACGACATCAACGCGTTCGCCGCGCTGGTCGAGGTTGCGCAGAAGGCCCTCCCGGCCGACGTCAACGCCCCGAAGGCCGCCGCCTGATCTTCCAGGCCCGCAGTACTTCCGCCCGGACCCGCAGCGCGCTCGCGCCTGCGGGTCCGGGTGCGTCGGCCCCCGAAAACCCGTAGCACCCGGACCCGCAGGCG
>NZ_MWIG01000872.1:0-3528 GCF_002156145.1 Streptomyces sp. NRRL B-24572
CCTTCGACCTCACCGAGCAGCCGCCGGTCCGCTGCGCGTTGATCAAGCTCGGCGAGGAGAGGTACTTCTACTTCTACGGCTTCCACCACCTGGTCGTCGACGGCGTGGGCGTGTCGATGGCCCTCGCACGGCTGGTCGAGCTGTACGAGCAGGCCGTCGCGGGCGAGCCCTGGGGGCCGTCCCCGTTCGGCAGCCTGGTCGAACTGCTCGCCGAGGACGCGGAGTACCGGCGGTCCGAGGAGGCCACCGCCGAGCGCGCGGCCTGGCGGGAGCACCTCGCCGGAGCGCCGGACGCCCCCGCCGGCCTCGTCCGGGGCACGGGCCGGGCGGCGGCCGCGCACGGCGGCCTGCCCTTCGCCCGCCGGAGCGTACGGGTGTCCCCGGCGGACGCCGACCGGCTCCGCGCGGTCGCACGCGGCGAGCGCGCCTCCTGGTCGGTCCTCCTCGTCGCCCTGTTCACGGTCTACCTGCACCGCGTCACCGGACGGACCGAGCTGGTGATCGCCCTGCCGGTGACCGGCCGGACGTCCCGACGGGCGCGCAGCACCCCGGGAATGTCGTCGAACGTCGTCCCCCTGAGGCTCAGGGTCCGGCCCGAGGAACCGCTCGCCGCACTGGTCCGCTCGGTGGGAGCCGAGGTCAAGCACGGTCTGCGCCACCAGATGACCCGCTACGAGGACCTGTGCCGCGACGCCGGTGTCATCGACGGCGCCCGCAGGCTGGCCACGCCCGTCCTCAACATCATGGGCTTCCACGCGGAGCTCACCGTCTGCGGCCACCCGACGGTCAACCACAACGTGAGCAACGGCCCGGTCGACGACCTCAGCGTCGCCGTGCTCGACCTGGGCGCCGCGAACGGCCTGCGCATCGACTTCGACACGCCGGTCGAGGGCGTCGACGTGACGGCCGTCGCCGCCCACCAGGACCGGTTCGCCGCCTTCCTGACCACCGTCCTCGCCACCGAGCGACCGACCGAACGCCGGATCGCCGACCTCGACGTCCTGTCGGAGACGGAGCGCGAGCTCCTGACGGGCCGGTGGGCCGGACCGCTCGCGGACGCGGTGGACACGACGCTCGTGGAGCGGTTCGAGGAGCAGGCGGCACGGTTCCCCGACGGGGTCGCGCTCATCGACGAGGCGGGCGAGGTCACGTACGCCGAACTGAACGCCGCCGCCAACCGCTGGGCACGCCACCTGCGCTCCCGCGGCCTCGGGCGCGGCGACATGGCCGGCGTCCTCCTCGAACGCGGCACCCGCTTCGCCACCGCTCTCCTCGCCGTCCTGAAGACCGGCGCCGCCCACGTCCTCCTCGACCCGGACTTCCCCGACGACCGGCTGCGCTCGGCGGCCGCCGACGCCGGCATCAGCCACCTCGTCACCCGCCCGGTGCTCGCCGAGCGCGTCGAAGGCCCCTGGGCCACCCACACCGAGGCCCCCGGCGAACTCCTCTCGTACCACCCCGGCAACCTCGGCGTGCCGCTCGGCCCCGACGACCCCGCGTGCCTGATGTTCACCTCCGGCTCGACGGGCCGGCCCAAGGCCATCCTGTCCTCCCACCGCAACCTGGTGTCGACCCTGATCGGCCAGCCCTACCTCCCCGCGGGCCCGGACCAGGTCTACCTCCAGTGCTCGCCGGTGTCCTGGGACGCGTTCAGCCTGGAGTTCTGGGGAGCGCTCCTGCACGGCGGCACGGCGGTCCTCCAGCCGGGACAGAAGCCCGAACCGGTCCTCGTGACCGAGCTGGCGCGCCGGCACCGCGTCACGACGCTCCTGCTGTCCGCCACCCTCTTCAACTACCTCACCGACGAACACCCCGAGGCCTTCGAGACCGTCACCACCGCCTTCACGGTGGGCGAGGCGGCCTCCCCGGCACACGTCCACAAGCTCCAGCGGCTCAGGCCCGGCATCACCGTCCTCAACGGGTACGGACCCGCCGAGGTCATGATCTACGCGACCACCCACACCATCGAGGCCGGCGAGCAGCCGCACCCGGTGATCCCGATCGGCACCCCGCTGGTCAACAAGCCGGCCTACATCCTGGACGCGCAGCTGAACCTCTGCCCGCCGGGGGTGACCGGTGAGCTGTACGTGGCGGGCGAGGGCCTCGCGCACGGATACCTGGGCCGGCCGGACCTGACCGCCGCCCGCTTCGTACCGAACCCCTTCGCCACGGATGGCGGCCGGCTGTACCGGACGGGCGACCTGGCGCGCTTCGACCGGGACGGACGCCTCCTGTACGAGGGCCGGGCCGACGACCAGATCAAGATCCTCGGCTTCCGGATCGAACCCGGCGAGACCGAGGCCGCGCTCCTGACCCACCCCGCCGTGACCCGGGCCGTCGTCACCGTCCACGAGAAGCGGCTCGCCGCGTACGTCGTCGGCGACGGGGACCCCGACGAGATCCGGCGGCACGTGGCCGAGCGGCTCCCCGAGCACCTCGTGCCCACGTACGTGACCGCACTCGACCGCCTGCCCGTCACCCCCAACGGCAAGATCGACAAGCGGGCGCTGCCGGCACCGACGACGGCCCTGGGAACGGACCGCGCCCCGCGCAACGAGACCGAGGAGATCCTGGCCGCCCTCTTCGGCCGCACCCTGGAGCTCACCGGCCCGGTGGGCATCGACGACGGCTTCTTCGCCCTCGGCGGTCATTCGCTGCTCGCGGCCCGGCTGACGAACCACATCGCCGAGGCGCTGGGCGCGCGGCTGACGATCCGGGACGTCTTCGGGCACCCGACGGTGGCGGGGCTCGCGGAACTGCTCGGTGAGCAGGGCGCCGTACGGGCCGTCCCGCCGCTGGTCGCGGGGGAGGGGGCCGGTGAGTCGGCTCCGGCGTCGTTCGCGCAGCGGCGGTTGTGGCTGCTGGCTCAGCTGGAGGGGGACAGTGCGGCCTACAACGTGCCGATGGCCGTGAGGCTGGAGGGCGTGCCGGACCGGACGGCGCTGGAGTCCGCGCTGAGCGACGTGGTCGAGCGGCATGCCCCGCTGCGGACGGTGTTCGAGCCGGTGGAGGGCGAGCCGCGCCAGCGGGTACTGCCGCCCGAGCGGGCGCGCGTGTCGGTGGACTGGCGTCGGGTCGACGCCGGTGCTCTGGAGGGGGAGTTGGAGGCAGCGGCGGGTCGTGTGTTCGACCTGGCTGTGGAGCTGCCGTTGCGGGCGGTGGTGTTCGAGGTGGCGGACGGTTCGGCGGTGCTGTCGCTGGTGGTGCACCACATCGCGACGGACGGTCTGTCGAATGCGGTGTTCTTCGGAGATCTGCAGCGGGCCTATGCGGCTCGGGTGGCCGGGGCCGAGGGTTCCGTCCTGGAGCCCTTGGCCGTGCAGTACGCGGATTACGCGGTGTGGCAGCGGCGGGTACTGGGCTCGGCGGACGACCCGGACAGTGTGCTGGGCCGGGAGTTGGGCTTCTGGCGTGGGGCGCTGGAGGGGCTGCCGGAGGAGCACGGGCTGAACCTGGACCGTCCGAGGCCGGCCAGGGCGTCGCATCGGGGCGGTCAGGTCGAGGTCGATCTCGGCGCGGATCTCTTCG
>NZ_MWIG01000873.1:0-740 GCF_002156145.1 Streptomyces sp. NRRL B-24572
TACGCCCTCGACCGCGGCATGATCCCGCTCGGCTCCTGCACCATGAAGCTGAACGCGACCACCGAGATGGAGCCGGTGACCTGGCCCGAGTTCGGCCAGATCCACCCCTTCGCCCCGATCGAGCAGGCACAGGGCTACGTCACGCTCATCACCGAGCTGGAGGAGCGCCTCGCCGAGGTCACCGGCTCCATCTCGGTGGTCGCGTTCAGCTTCATGGTGCAGGAGCCGAGCGGGATCATGCCGCGGTCGAGGGCGTAGTCGCGGTCCGCGAGCTTGCGCAGGTAGCGCAGCATCGAGGTCTCGGAGCGGTGCGCGTGGAAGACCGGGTGGGTCAGGTACGCGTCGGAGCGCAGCAGACCGGCGGGCAGCGNNGGCGGCGACGACCTCGTCGGCCTTGCCGGGCACGCGGACGGCGATCGTGTCGAAGTACGAGCCGTGCACGACCTCGACGCCACCGGCGGTGAGACCCGCGGCGAGGATCGCGGCGTAGCGGTGGGTGCGCTCGGCGATCTGCTTCAGACCGTCCGGGCCGTGGTAGACGGCGTACATGCCGGCCATGACGGCGAGCAGCACCTGGGCGGTACAGATGTTGCTGGTGGCCTTCTCGCGGCGGATGTGCTGCTCGCGGGTCTGCAGGGCGAGGCGGTAGGCGCGGTTGCCGTCGGCGTCGACGGACACGCCCACGAGGCGGCCGGGCAGGGAGCGGGCGTGCTTGTCCTGGACGGCCATGTAGCCGGCGT
>NZ_MWIG01000874.1:0-560 GCF_002156145.1 Streptomyces sp. NRRL B-24572
CGTTGGTCCAGTCGCTGCTGGGCATGACCATCCTGGCCAGCGTCCGGCCGCTGACTTCTCCGCGCTGCTTGAGCACCCACAGCAGGGCGGCGGCGTGGCGCCGGGTGAGCAGGATGAGGCTGTCCTCGACCTGCTCGACCGCGGGCAGCGGGCGGTCCGGCTTCTCCAGGTGCTCCTCGGCCCAGGCGACGATCACCGGCAGCACCGGCAGCAGGGCGGCACCACGGTCGGTGTGGCCGTAGGTGACGTGCCGCGCGGTGTGTTCGGTGCGCTCGACGAGCCCGGCGTCGCACAGCGACGTGAGCTTGGGGTGGAGCTGGCCGTTCTGCAGCCAGGGCACCCGGGCCGCCAGCTCGCTGTAGCGCAGCGGCGGACCGGAGAGCGCCAGCATGATCCTTACGTTCCAGCGCGGAGTGATCATTGCGAGGGCCTCGGTGACCCGGGCGATGTCGGCGTCGGTGTCGGGAGGCAGAGCGGTGATGGCCAAGGGAGGGACTCCTGGGAAGTGAAGAGGGATTCGCCCGCGGGTCAGCGGCTGCGGGGCGCGCTTGGGGCCGGGC
>NZ_MWIG01000875.1:0-962 GCF_002156145.1 Streptomyces sp. NRRL B-24572
CGTCGAGGACGTCCTCGACGGCGCCCCCGCCCACCTGCGCCTCTACGACGGACACTCCGTCCTCGTCAGCGCCACCGCCCTCAAGGCCGCCGGCATCGAAGGACCCCGCGCCTTCGCCCAGCACTCCGAGATCGTCTGCGACGCCGACGGCCGCCCCACCGGGCACCTCGTCGAGCACGCCGCCATGGACCTGATGACCCCGGTCCTGCCCGCCCAGCCGTACGCCGAGCGCCGCGACCGGCTCGTCGAGCTGCTCTCCGGCATGGCCGCCACCGGCCTCACCGCCGCCCACGTCATGGACCTCGGCGGACACGACGTCCCCGGCCTGCTCGCCGGCATCGAGGAGGACGGCGACCTGCCGGTCCGGCTCCGCCTCGCCCCCTGGTGCATGCCCGGCGCCACCGCCGAGGAGCTCGACGCCTTCGTACGGCTCCAGGAGCGGGCCGGACGCCTGTGGGCGATCGGCGGCGTGAAGTTCTTCATGGACGGCACCGTCGAGGGCGGCACCGCCTGGCTGGAGCACGCCGACTGCCACGGCCAGGGCACCGACGCCTTCTGGCCCGACCCGGCCGCGTACTCCGCCGCCGTGCGCCGGCTCCACCGCGCCGGCGTCGGCACCGCCACCCACGCCATCGGCGACGCCGCCGTCCGGCACGTCCTCGACACCGTGGAATCCCTCGGTACGGGCGGTCCCCGCCACCGCGTCGAGCACATCGAGACCGTCCCCGACGACCAGCTCGGCCGCTTCGCCGCACTCGGCGTCGTCGCCTCCATGCAGCCCCCGCACACCGCGTACACCCGCGCCGACCACACCGACGAGTGGTCCAAGCGGCTCGGCGAGGAGCGGGCCGCCCGTGCCTGGCGCTGCCGCGACCTGCGGGACGCAGGGGCGCACCTCGCGCTCGGCTCCGACTGGCCCATCGCCCACTACGACGCCCGACAGGTCCTCGCCACCGCGCGGG
>NZ_MWIG01000876.1:0-542 GCF_002156145.1 Streptomyces sp. NRRL B-24572
ACCGCGCAGAAGGCGGTGCTGCCGATGCCCTCCGAGCGGATCGGGGGGCTGCAGTGCGCGGCACGGTACGAGGCGGCGCAGGCCGACGCGTTCATCGGGGGCGACCTGTTCGCCGTCCAGGACACCCCGCACGGGGTGCGGCTGATCGTCGGGGACGTCCGGGGCAAGGGGTTGGACGCGGTCGAGGCCGTCGCCGTCATCATCGGCTCCTTCCGGGAGGCGGCCGAACAGGAGCGGAACCTGGAGGGGGTGGCGCAGCGGCTGGAACGGGCGCTTGCCCGGGAGGGCACTCGGCGGCACGGGCTCGACGCCTTCGAGGGGTTCACGACGGCCGTCCTGGCCGAGATCCCGCGCGGTGAGGGCAGCGGGACCTTCGACGGTTTCGTACGGATCGTCAACCGCGGGCATCCACCGCCGCTGATGCTGTACGCGGACGGGCGGGTGGAGCCGCTGGAGCCGGGCGAGGCGGCGCTGCCGCTCGGCATGGGGGAGCTGGCGATGTGGCCGGACCGGGGCGAGGCGCGGCCGTTCCCGGCCGGCGC
>NZ_MWIG01000877.1:0-890 GCF_002156145.1 Streptomyces sp. NRRL B-24572
CGACGGACCTCATCGGCGGCCTTCCAGGCCTGGAAGCCGCCGATGAGGTCCGTCGCCCGGTGCAGGCCCAGGCGGCGCAGGGACTCGGCCGCGAGGGAGGAGGCGTAGCCCTCGTCGCAGAGGACCACCACCCGCAGGTCGTGGCTGTCCGCCTCCGCCGCGCGGTGGCTGCCCAGGGGGTCGAGCCGCCACTCCAGCTCGTTGCGCTCCACGATCAGCGCGCCCGGGATCAGACCGTCCCGTTCCCGCAGGGCGGCGTAGCGCGTGTCCACCAGGAGCGCGTCACCCGCCTCGTACGCCTCGTAGGCGGCCCGGGGCCCGATCCGGTCGAGGCCCGACCTGACCCGCTCCAGGAGCTCGTCGATGCCCACCCGCTCCTCGCTCACTGCCAGTCCTCCGGACGCTCGACCTGCTCGAGACGGAGCACCGCGCCCGTCCGGCTGAACCGCCGGATCAGCGGGAGCGGCGGATAGTAGGCGTGCACCGACACCGCGTGGGTGTCCGTGGACTCGTTCAGCACCTCGTGCACATGGTGGCGGCCGAAGGCCCGGCCGGTGCCCTCCGGAAGACGCCGGGAGCGGTCGAGGCCGGCGGCCAGTTCCAGGGTCTTCCAGCCGCTCGCCGGCAGCCGGACCGCGAGCGCGTTCTCGGTGAGCGTCCCGCGCGCGGTCGCGAAGGCGCCCAGCGACTCGGCGTGGTCGTGCCAGCCGGTGCCGGCGCCGGGCGGCCAGCCGATGAGCCAGGCCTCGCTGCCGCCGGGGCCGTCGAGCCGTACCCAGGTACGGCCCTCGGGGTCGAGCGGAAGGGAGTCGACGAGCTCCGTGTCGGCGGCCGTACGACGGACGAAGTCGAGCAGTTCCGCCGAGGTCGGGGAGGGGGTGGAGGTGGGG
>NZ_MWIG01000878.1:0-808 GCF_002156145.1 Streptomyces sp. NRRL B-24572
CGGCATCTACTGCGACGTGGCCAAGACGTACGCGCCTGGATTGATGATGCTAAGGACTACCGAGGGCAGTGTCAGTTCCCGCTCGCGCTCCTCCAGGGCCTGCACCTCTTCCTCCTTCGCCACGAGGGAGTTGGCGAGCACGAGCACTTCAGCAAGGGTCGCGACCTTAGCCGCCCTCATCTCGTCGCGGTCCGCGCGGGCCTGGGTCAGCTGCGCCTTCAGCTCCATAACCGTCGGGTCGTCGCTGGACGGCGCAGTCAAGATCTCGTAGATATCGTCACGAGAGAGGAACTGCAGCAGCACGCCGAGGTCGTCGGGCTGGCCGATGAGCAGGTCGTCGACCGGAGCCTTCTCGATGGTCAGGTCACCTTCCTGGCATCTATAGGCAGGCTTCCGGCCGTGCCGCACGCCGCCCGGCCCGTTGTACTCGACCCTCGTCAGGCCGCCGCATCTGCCGCACCTCAGACCGGCGGTCAGCTCGTACCTGGTGCCACCGCCCCGGTAGGTCACCCGCCCGGGCGCGCCGAGGATGCGCTGCACGTTCCAGTAGCGGTCCCTCGGCACGATCCCGTCCCATACGCCCTCGAACAGCTCGCCCTTGTAGGACCGCAGACCGGCGTACGAGGCCCGGTGCGCCATGTCGATCAGGTGCGGCCCGCAGAACGGCCGGCCATCCCGGTTCGTGTATCCGCGCCGCTCGAATCGCCGGGCGATCTCGGCCGTGGGGACGTGGAGCTCCAGGAGCCGGAACAGCGCACGGATGACCATCGAGCGGGTCGGGTCCTCGGTCCAGGTCTGCAGCGTCCCG
>NZ_MWIG01000879.1:0-8188 GCF_002156145.1 Streptomyces sp. NRRL B-24572
GTCTCCGCGATCCTGGAGGCCGCCGAGGAACACAACGCCGACGTCATCGGCATGTCGGGCCTCCTGGTGAAGTCCACCGTGATCATGAAGGAGAACCTGGAGGAGCTCAACGGCCGGGGGCTGGCCGCCAAGTACCCCGTGATCCTCGGCGGCGCCGCCCTGACCCGCGCCTACGTCGAGCAGGACCTCCACGAGATCTACCAGGGCGAGGTCCGCTACGCCCGCGACGCCTTCGAGGGCCTGCGCCTCATGGACGCGCTCATCGGCGTCAAGCGCGGCGTCCCCGGAGCCGTACTCCCCGAGCTGAAGCAGCGCCGGGTCGCCAAGACCGGCACCACCGCCGCCCTCCAGGTCGACGAGCCGGAGCCCGGCGGCCGCTCCGACGTGGCCGTCGACAACCCGGTGCCGACCCCGCCCTTCTGGGGCACCCGCGTCGTCAAGGGCATCCCGCTGAAGGACTACGCGTCCTGGCTCGACGAGGGCGCCCTCTTCAAGGGCCAGTGGGGCCTCAAGCAGAACCGGGCCGGCGACGGACCGGCGTACGAGGAGCTCGTCGAGACCGAGGGCCGGCCCCGGCTGCGCGGCTGGCTGGAGCGCCTCCACACCGAGAACCTCCTGGAGGCGGCCGTCGTCCACGGCTACTTCCCCTGCGTCTCCAAGGGCGACGACCTGATCATCCTGGACGAGGCGGGCAACGAGCGGACCCGGTTCTCCTTCCCGCGCCAGCGCCGCGGCCGCCGGCTCTGCCTCGCGGACTTCTTCCGCCCGGAGGAGTCCGGCGAGACCGACGTCGTCGGCCTCCAGGTCGTCACCGTCGGCTCGAAGATCGGCGAGGCCACGGCCAAGCTCTTCGAGTCCGACTCCTACCGCGACTACCTGGAGCTGCACGGCCTCTCCGTCCAGCTCGCCGAGGCCCTCGCCGAGTACTGGCACGCCCGCGTCCGCGCCGAGCTCGGCTTCGGCGGGGAGGACCCCGAGAACGTCGAGGACATGTTCGACCTCAAGTACCGAGGCGCGCGCTTCTCGCTCGGCTACGGCGCCTGCCCCGACCTGGAGGACCGCGCGAAGATCGCGGACCTGCTGCGGCCGGAGCGGATCGGCGTCCACCTCTCCGAGGAGTTCCAGCTCCACCCGGAGCAGTCCACCGACGCCATCGTCATCCACCACCCCGAGGCGAAGTACTTCAACGCACGGTGACCGTCCGACGACCGGCCGTCGACCGCGCGGGGTAAATCCGCGCGTTCACGGTGATCGCGACGTACACTTGTCGGTCCAGTGCAGGCCGGTCTTCCTCCCCGTACCGGGGAGGGGGCCGGCCTTCTCGTCCCTCCATGGAGGTGTGCCGGATGACCAGTACGGTCCCCGCGTCCCTGTTCCGTACGAACGGCAGCTCCGCCCTGCAGGCGGTCTTCCTCGACATGGACGGGACCCTCGTCGACACGGAGGGGTTCTGGTGGGACGCCGAGGTCGAGGTCTTCGCCGACCTCGGGCACCGTCTCGACGAGGCCTGGCGGGACGTCGTCGTCGGCGGACCCATGACCCGCAGCGCGGGCTACCTCATCGAGTCCACGGGCGCCGACATCACCCTCGAAGAGCTGACCGTCCTGCTCAACGAGAAGTTCGAGCAGCGCATCTCCCGGGGCGTCCCCCTCATGCCCGGCGCCGAGCGGCTGCTCGCCGAGCTGCACCGGCACTCCATCCCCACCGCCCTGGTCTCCGCCTCGCACCGGCAGATCATCGACCGGGTCCTCGCCTCGCTCGGCCGCGACCGCTTCACCCTCACCGTCGCCGGCGACGAGGTCGTCCGCACCAAGCCGCACCCCGAGCCGTACCTGACGGCCGCCCAGGGCGTCGGCGCCGACCCCGCGCTCTGCGCCGTCATCGAGGACACCGCGACCGGTGTGGCGGCCGCCGAGGCGGCCGGCTGCCGGGTCGTCGCGGTGCCCTCCGTCGCCCCGATCGCGCCCTCCCCGGGCCGGGTCGTCGTGCGCTCCCTCGAAGAAGTCGACGTGCCGTTCCTGCGGACCTTGATCACGCGAATTTGAGCTTTATCTGAGGAAAGCGATCCGGCTAAAGCGAGCGGGCCATTCGCCGAAAAGCACCCACGTGACCTTGGTCACTCAGAGTGCCGGACGGCGGGTGGCCCGTTCTCGTTCCGTGTCTCAAAACCGGATGTTTCGGCGCCCCCTGTGTCCCGATTGGGTGACCATCGTCCGCAACGTCCGGCGCATGGGTATCGAGACCCATGCATTCATGATCACTCTTCGATTACGTCCCTGTACGGCCCCGGTCAAGCGATGCCGGCGCCGCGCACTAATCTTTCGCGAGTACTTCGCCGCATAACCGCGTACACCGGCGCATACCCAAGTCGCCGTGAACACAGGACCGATCGCAACACCCGGCCCGATCGCTCCCGCCCCGACCGGGCGGCAGGCGGCGGAGTTCCACTGACCGCTGTACCCCAGTGCCGGATGAGGAGATCGTCCCTGATGAACCGCAAGACCCTGGTGCTGCCGGCCGTGGCCGGACTGCTCGCCCCCCTGCTCGCCGCCTGCGGCGGAGCGGAGGACGGACGGGCGATAACCGTCGGCACCACGGACCAGTTCATCGCGACGGAGGACGCCCCCGCCCCGCTCGACCCGGCCTACGCCTACGACACCGGCGCCTGGAACATCCTCCGCCAGACCGTCCAGACCCTGCTGCACGTGCCCCGCGGCGGCGGCGAGCCCGTCCCCGAGGCCGCCCAGAGCTGCGGCTTCTCCGACAAGGCCAGCGAGAGCTACCGCTGCACGCTCCGCGAGGGCCTCACCTTCGCCGACGGCACCCCCCTCACGGCCGAGGACGTCAAGTTCTCCATCGAGCGCGTCCTGAAGATCAAGTCGGACAACGGCACGGCCGCCCTCCTCTCGAACATCGACACCGTCGAGACCCAGGGCACCGACGGAATCGTCTTCCACCTCAAGACCCCCGACGCCACCTTCCCGTACAAGCTCTCCACCCCCGTCGCCGGCATCCTCAGCAAGGACAAGTACGCCGCCGACAAGCTCCGCGACGGCTTCGACGTCGACGGCTCGGGCCCGTACACCATGAAGGTCGAGCGCGAGGGCGACAAGGCCACCCGCTTCGTCTTCACCAAGAACCCGGCCTACAAGGGCGACGTCACCCTGCGCAACGACAAGGTCGAGCTGCGCCCCTACGCCGACGCCGAGGCCATGGGCGCGGCCCTGGAGAGCGACGACATCGACATGATGGCCCGCTCCCTGTCGCAGAAGCAGATCAAGGACCTCACCGAGACGCCCAAGGACGACATCCGCGTCACCGAGGTCCCCGGCCTGGAGATCCGCTACCTCGGCTTCAACACCAAGGCCCCCTCCGTCGAGGAGAAGGCCGTGCGCCAGGCCATGGCCGCCGTCGTCGACCGGGGAGCCCTCGTCAACCTCGTCTACGGCCCCACCGCCGAGCCGCTCTACTCGCTGATCCCCTCCAGCATCACCGGCCACGCCACCCCCTTCTTCGACGAGTACGGCGAGCCCGACCCCGCCCGCGCCGCGAAGATCCTCAAGGACGCGGGCGTCAAGACCCCGGTCAAGGTGACCCTGAACTACACCACCGACCACTACGGCGCCGAGACCGCCCAGGAGTTCGAGGCGCTCAAGAAGCAGCTCATCGCCAGCGAGCTCTTCGACGCCACCGTCAAGGGCGCCGAGTGGTCCCAGTTCCGCACGGCCCAGAAGCGCGGCGACTACGCCGTCTACGGCCTCGGCTGGTTCCCGGACTACCCGGACCCGGACAACTACGTCGCGCCGTTCCTCGACAGCGACAACTTCCTCAACACCCCCTACGTGAACAAGACCGTTCGCGAGAAGCTCATCCCGCGCTCGCGCCGCCAGGCCGACCGCAACGCCGCAAGCCCCGTCTACGCGCAGATCCAGAAGATCGTCGCCGAGGACGTCCCCGTCCTGCCCCTGTGGCAGGGCAAGCAGTACGTCGCCGCCCGCAGCGACCTCAACGGAGTCGAGTACGCCCTCAACACCTCCTCCGACCTGCTGCTGTGGGAACTGGGCCGCGGCACCGCCTGACCCCTTCGTTGTCCCGGCCGCGCACCAACGCGCGGCCGGCCTGACAAGAGATCAAGAGGCAAGTTCTGTGAAGGCACGAAACAAGTGGCTGACGGCCCCCCTCGCCGCGGGTCTGTCCGCCGCCCTCCTCAGCGGCTGCGGCACCGAGCAGGGAAGCGGCTCCGGAGGCTCCGGAGGCGGAGTACGCGTCGGCATGTCCGACGAGATCCTCGCCACCGACCCGGCGGCCGGCTACGACCCCGGCTCCTGGCTGCTGTTCAACAACGTCTTCCAGTCCCTCCTCGCCTTCCCCAAGGGAGGCCTCGCGCCCGAGCCCGATGCCGCCGAAGAGTGCGACTTCTCCTCGGGCAGCAAGGTCTACACCTGCACCCTGCGCGAGGGCCTCACCTTCTCCAACGGCAACAAGCTCACCTCGGAGGACGTCAAGTTCTCCTTCGAGCGCGCCCTCAAGATCGCCGACCCCTCCGGCCCGGCGCCGCTGCTCTCCACCATCGACAAGATCGAGACCCCGGACGAGCGGACCGTCGTCTTCCGCCTCAAGGTCCCGGACGCCACCTTCCCCAGCAAGATCGCCTCCGGCGCCGGCTCCATCGTCGACCACCGCGACTACCCCGCCGACGCGCTGCGCACCGACGGCAAGGCCACCGGCTCCGGCCCGTACAAGCTGGACTCCTTCAGCGACACCGAGGCCACCTTCTCCGCCAACCCCGGCTACAAGGGCAACGCCAAGCCCAAGAACGGCGCGGTCACCCTCAAGCTCTACAAGGGCGACCGCACCGCCCTCTCCAAGGCCTTCACCGACGGCGACATAGACGTCGCCTACCGAGGCCTCTCCGCCGACGACATCGCCGCCCTCGAGAACTCCGCCAGCACGGCCGACAAGGGCATCGAGGTCGTCCAGGGCAGCAGCGCCGAGGTCCAGCACCTCGTCTTCAACATGGACGACCCGGTCGTCGGCAAGCTCGGCGTCCGCAAGGCCATCGCCCACCTCGTCGACCGCGAGGCCCTCGTCGAGCACGTCTACAAGTCGACGGCCACCCCGCTCTACTCGATCGTCCCGGCCGGCATCGCCGGACACAACACCGCCTTCTACGACACCTACGGCACCCCCGACAGGGCCAAGGCGAAGAAGGCCCTCCGCGCCTCCGGCATCACCGACAAGGTGAAGCTCACCCTCTGGTCCACCCCCAGCCGCTACGGCCCGGCCACCGACCAGGAGCTCAAGGCCATCGCCGAGCAGCTCAACGCGAGCGGCCTCTTCGACGTCGACGTCAAGTCCGTCCCCTACGAGCAGTACGAGAAGGACATCGCCGCCGGCAAGTACGGCGTCTACGTCAAGGGCTGGGTCCCCGACTACCCCGACGCGGACAACTTCACCAGCCCCTTCTTCGGCGAGGGCAACGTCCTCGGCAACCACTACGAGAACGCCACCATCACCGGCAACCTCATCCCGAAGACCGCCGGCATCGCCGACCGCGCCGCCACCGCCGACGAGTACGGAAAGCTCCAGGACCTCGTCGCCGAGGAACTCCCGCTGCTGCCGCTCTGGCAGGGCAAGCAGTACGCCGTCGCCCGCGACGACGTCACCGGCCTCGAATGGACCCTCGACGCCTCGACCGTCTTCCGCTTCTGGGAGATCCGCAAGGGCTGACCCCCCGGTCCACGCACAGGGGCCCGGCGCGCACCACGCGCACCGGGCCCCTGTCGTCGTCCGTCGTCCTCGCGGCTACTGGCCGCCGGCCCCCGGCCGCACCAGACCGCTCTCGTACGCGTACACCGCGGCCTGCACCCGGTCCCGCAGCCCCAGCTTCGTCAGCACATGACCCACGTGCGTCTTCACCGTCGTCTCGCTGACGAACAGGTCCGCCGCGATCTCCGCGTTCGACAGGCCCCGCGCCACCAGCTTCAGCACCTCCACCTCACGGTCGGTCAAGGTGTTCAGCGTGTCCGGCACCTGCTCCTCGCCCGTCGGCAGATGCGCCGAGTACTTGTCGAGCAGCCGGCGCGTGATCGACGGCGCCAGCATCGCCTCGCCCGCCGCCACCACCCGGATCGCCTGCACCAGCTCGTTCGCCGGGGCGTCCTTCAGGAGGAAGCCGCTCGCCCCCGCCCGCAGCGCCTCCACCACGTACTCGTCCAGATCGAAGGTCGTCAGGACCAGCACCTTCGCCGGGCCGTCCCGCCCCGGACCCGTGATCTGCCGGGTCGCCTCCACCCCGTCCATCCGCGGCATACGGATGTCCATCAGCACCACGTCCGGCTGCAGCGCGCGCACCTGCTCCTGCGCCTGCAGACCGTCCCCGGCCTCGCCCACCACCGCGATGTCCTGCTCCGCCTCCAGAATCATCCGGAAGCCGGTCCGCAGCAGCGGCTGATCGTCGACCAACAGGACGCGGATCGTCACAAGGGCTCCTTCACGGGGCTGTGCTCAGCTCCTTCACGGGTGCTGGGCTCAGGAAGACGGCTGGGCCGGGTCCATTCTGCCCTGCCCGGATTCGCCCGACTCCGGCGGGCGCGCGGAAACGATCTTCAACGGATAGACCGGGGGAGTCCCCCCGAACTCCGGACAGACCGCCTGATGGTCACACCAGCCACACAGCTTCGTCGGCCGCGGCCGCCAGTCACCCGACTCCGTCGCAAGACGGATCGCGTCCCACAGCGCGAGCAGCTTCCGCTCCACCCGCAGCAGATCCGCCTCCACCGGGTCGTACGTCAGCACCTCCCCGCTGCCCAGGTACACCAGCTGCAGCCGCCGCGGGATCACCCGCTTCAGCCGCCACACCACCAGCGCGTAGAACGTCATCTGGAACAGCGCACCGTCCCGGTACTCCGGCCGCGGCGCCTTCCCCGTCTTGTAGTCGACGATCCGCACCTCGCCCGAGGGCGCCACGTCGACCCGGTCGATCACACCCCGCAGCCGCAGCCCCGAATCCAGCTCCGTCTCCACGAACAGCTCACGCTCGGCCGGCTCCAGACGCGTCGGATCCTCCAGCGTGAACCACCGCTCGACCAGCCGCTCCGCCTCGTCCAGCCAGCCCGCGAGACGCTCCCCGCCCGGATCCTCCGCGAACAGCTCGCCCAGCTCCGGCTTCGACTCCAGGAGCCGCTCCCACTGCCCCGGAACCATCGACTTCGCCCGCGAAGCCGTCCGCTCCACCGCCGGATCGTCGAAGAGCCGCTCCAGGACCGCGTGCACCAGCGTGCCCCGCGTCGCCGCCGCACTCGGCTTCTCCGGCAGCCGGTCGATCACCCGGAACCGGTACAGCAGGGGACACTGCATGAAATCGCTCGCCCGAGAGGGCGACAACGACATGGGCGCCCGCGGCTCCGCCGGCAGCTGCTCGCTCGTACTCATGACGAAGACCCTACGACCCGCCGCCGACAGCGAGCGGAATACCATCGACCTGGGACCCCGTCGCACTGCATGATCGAACCGTGACACATCCGACGCGGGTCACACCACGCGACGAAAGGAACCCGTGAACCAGGACGAGCCCAAGCCGCAGCGGACCGAGGAGCCCGGCGGCGGGATCCTCATGGGACGGCCCTTCGGCGTGCCCGTCTACGTCGCCCCCAGCTGGTTCGTCGTCGCCGCCCTCATCACCTGGGTCTTCGGCGACCAGATCGACCGCGTCCTGCCCGAGCTCGGCGCCGCACGCTACCTCGTCTCCCTCTTCTTCGCCGTCGCCTTCTACGCCTCCGTGCTCGTCCACGAACTGGCCCACACCATCGCCGCGCTCCGCTTCGAACTCCCGGTGCGCCGCATCCAGCTCCAGTTCTTCGGCGGCGTCTCCGAGATCGAGAAGGAGGCCGAGACCCCCGGCCGCGAATTCGTCCTCGCCTTCGTCGGCCCCCTCCTCTCCCTCGTCCTCGCCGGCGCGTTCTACCTCTCCCTCTACGCCGTCGAACCCGGCACCGTCCCCGCCGTCCTCCTCGGCGGCCTGATGATCTCCAACCTGATCGTCGCGATCTTCAACCTGCTCCCCGGCCTCCCCCTCGACGGCGGCCGCATGCTCCGCGCGATCGTCTGGAAGATCACCGGCAAGCCCATGAGCGGCACCGTCGCCGCCGCCTGGGCCGGCCGCGCCCTCGCCGTCCTCGTCCTCGTC
>NZ_MWIG01000088.1:0-5727 GCF_002156145.1 Streptomyces sp. NRRL B-24572
GACCGAGGCGGGCGCCGTGGCGGCCGTCGTCCTGACGGGTGCCGTCGTGGGGGCGGCCCCCGTCAGGACGTGTCGACGTCGCCGGGGAGGACGCGTCCGCACCGGCACTGACCGGTCGGGACCCGGGGCGGGCCGTGGGGGCCCGCCCCGGGTCCCGACGGGCCGGGGCCGCCGCGGAACCCCGGCGTCCCGGCGATCCACGCCCCCTGGTCACAGGACACAGGACGACGAATTCCCCTCACCACCAGGAGGCATCATGCGACGACGTACCTTCCTCAAGGGCTCGCTGCTCGGCGCGGCGGCCGCAGCCGTCCCGCTCGACACCCTGCTCGCCACCGGCGCCTCGGCGGCCGAGCCGGCACCGGTCACCTCGCTGAGCGCGCTGCAGAGCGCGATCGACCGCGCGGTGCCCGGCGACCGGATCGTCGTCGCCGACGGCACCTACACCGTCCCCTCGGGCGGCGCGATCGACGTCTCGGGGCGCAGCGGCATCACGATCGTCTCGCAGACCCGCGGCGGCGCCGTCCTCCAGGGCCCGCGCAGCTTCGTCCTCGACGGCGCGAGCGCCATCACCATCAGCGGCTTCGCGCTCCGCCAGAGCGGCACCCTGGAGATCCCCGCCGGCACCACGGGCATCCGCCTGACCCGTAACGACATCCGCTTCGCGGACGTCGACGGCCTCGACTGGGTCCTCGTGGAGGGCGACGACGCCAAGGTCGACCGGAACCACTTCCACGACCGGACCACGCAGGGCATCTTCCTCGTCGTCGACGGACCCGGCACGACCGCCGTCGCCCAGCGCCTCCACGTCTTCAAGAACCACTTCTCCGGCCACGCGTACGCGGGCACCAACGGCGGCGAGTCGATCCGGCTCGGCGTCAGCAGCCGGGCGCTGTCCACGGCCGACGCGATCGTGGAGTACAACCTGTTCGAGCGGTGCGACGGAGACCCCGAGGCCATCTCGGTGAAGTCCTCCGGCAACACCGTCCGGTACAACACGCTCCGCAACAGCCAGGGCGGCATCGTGCTGCGCCACGGCAACCGCTCCACCGTCGAGGGCAACTGGCTGCTCGGCGGCAAGGAGGGCATCCGCCTGTACGGCAACGACCACCTGGTCGTCAACAACCACCTCGCCGGCCTCACCGGCCGGGCCCTCGTGATCGGCAGCGGCACCACGCGCGACCACCACGAGGGCGAGACCACCGAGGAGCGGCGCGGCAACGACGCCTGCGACCGCGCGGTGATCGTGCACAACACCCTGCGCGCCAACAAGAGTTCCCTCTCGGGCGAGACCCGCACCTACGAGCCCCGTGACGTGGTCGTCGCCGACAACCTCCTCGTCGGGGACAGCGGCAGCCTCGTCGCGATGGGCGCGACCACCGGCTTCATCTGGCAGGGCAACATCCTCTGGGGCGCGGCGTCCGACGGCACCCTCCCCAACGCGGGCTACACCCGCGTCGACCCCCGTCTGGTGTCGTCCTCCGACGGCGTCTACCGTCTCGCGGCGGGCAGCCCCGCGATCGGCGCGGCGACGCTCACCACCCTCTCGGTCCCCGAGGACATCGACGGCCACGCCCGCGGCACCGCCCGCGACATCGGCGCCGACGAGTACTCGACCCTGGCCCCGGTCCGCCGCCCGCTCACCCCCACGGACGTGGGCCCGAACGCCTCCTGACCGTCCTCCTCCGACGGGGTGCCGCGGTGCCCCCCGTCGGAGGCCCCGTATGATCGCGCCGAAACCATGATCAACTTTGCGATGTCTCGGGGGAACGTGCACGTGACCAGGTTGAGGGCAGTCGTTGCCGCAGTCGTTCTGGCATCGGCGGTGGCGGGCTGCGGTTCCGGAGACCGGGCGGACGGCAAGGAGCCGGCGGACAAGCCGACTGCCGCGCGGCCCTCCACCGGGGACACCGGGTCGGCGAAGGCGGAGACGCTCGCCGCCGATCCCGGCACCCGCTACACCACCGTCGCCGTGCCGACCATGGAGGGACTCGTCTGCGACGAGGGCGACGGCGGCTTCCACTTCGGCAGCGACCTCGACATGAGCATCACCGGCGACGACGACCTGAAGGAGATCAAGGACGACGGCCAGGACGTCGCCGACGAGGTGTCCTGCTTCGGCAGCCCCCGCAACGTCCTCCGCAAGGGCACCATGTCGGCCTCGGCGCCCACGTTCACCGCCCGGACCAACCTCTACGAGAACGTGCCGGACCCCACCGCCTCCCTCAACCGCATCTTCGACGCGTCCATGGACCTGGCGAAGGACTACGGCCGCAACCCCACCGGCGCCCCGAAGACCGTCACCAGCAGCTCCCTCGTCGTGAAGTGCCGGCAGAACGTCACCGACACCTTCCCGATGACGACCTGTCTCTGGGCGAACTACGGGGCGGCCGGAGTCCTCGACTTCTTCCCGTTCGACGACCAGTACATCCCGGTCGACTCGGCCGCCAGGCTCACCCAGGACTTCGTCGCCGGCGCGCTGAAGAAGTAGGGGGCCAGGCCGGGCGGTCTCAGGCCTCCCCGGGACCGAGACCGCCCCGGGCGATCACCTCCGCGTACCAGCGGGCGCTGTCCTTCGGCGTCCGGCGCTGCGTCGCGAAGTCCACGTGCACGATGCCGAACCGCTTGCTGTAGCCGTACGCCCACTCGAAGTTGTCGAGCAGCGACCACAGGAAGTAGCCCCGCACGTCGGCGCCGTCCGCGAGCGCCCGGTGCACCGCCGCCAGAT
Source organism: Streptomyces sp. NRRL B-24572 (assembly GCF_002156145.1). NCBI lineage: Bacteria > Bacillati > Actinomycetota > Actinomycetes > Kitasatosporales > Streptomycetaceae > Streptomyces > Streptomyces sp. NRRL B-24572. The sequence continues at coordinate 2,729 of NZ_MWIG01000088.1, forward strand.
GCGCGTGCAGATACGCCACCCGCTCCGGGTCCTTCACGTTCCCCGAGGGGTCGGCGTAGTCGTCGTACGCCGCGCCGTTCTCGGTGATGACCAGCGGTACGCCCGGCAGCTCGTCCCGCAGCCGGACCAGGAGCCCGTGCAGCCCGTCCGCGTCCACCGGCCAGTCCATGGCCGTCCGAGGCCCGGGCGCCCGCCCACGGCGACGGCGACTCCGAGCTGCCCGCCGCGACGACCGCCGGGGAGTAGTAGTTGATGCCCAGGGAGTCGATCGGCGCGGCCGTCGTCGCCAGATCGCCGTCCCGGACGAACGACCAGTCCGTGACGGCCGCCGTGTCGCGGACCAGATCCTCGGGGAGCCGGCCGTGGAAGACCGGATCCAGGAAGATCCGGTTGCCGACCGCGTCGATCCGGCGGGCCGCGTCCAGGTCCTCAGGAGTCTGCGAACGCGCCCGTACCGCATGGAGGTTGAGGGTCAGGGACACCTCCGCCGCACCGGGCAGCGCACCGCGCAGCGTCCGGGCCGCGAGGCCGTGCGCCAGGTTCAGGTGATGCGCGGCGCGCAGCGCGGCGAGGTCACTGGTCCGGCCCGGCGCGTGCACGCCCTGGCCGTAGCCGAGGAAGGCCGAGCACCAGGGCTCGTTGAGCGTGGTCCAGGTCGCGACCCGGTCGCCGAGCGCGTCCGCCATGATCCCCGCGTACTCGGCGAAGCGGTACGCCGTCTCCCGGTGCGGCCAGCCGCCCGCGTCCTCCAGCTCCTGCGGCAGGTCCCAGTGGTAGAGCGTCGCCACCGGCCGGATGCCCGCCTCCAGGAGCGTGTCGGTGAGCCGCCGGTAGAAGTCCAGGCCCTTGCGGACGGCCGGGCCGCGCCCGGTGGGCTGGACCCTCGGCCAGGCGATCGAGAAGCGGTAGTCGGTCACCCCGAGCCGCCGCATCAGGGCCACGTCCTCGTCGACCCGGTGGTAGTGGTCGGCGGCGATGTCGCCGGTGTCGCCGTTGCGCACCTTGCCGGGCGTACGGCTGAAGGTGTCCCAGATGGAGGGGGTGCGGCCGTCCTCGGCGGCGGCTCCCTCGATCTGGTACGCGGCCGTGGCCGTGCCCCAGCGGAAGCCCTCGGGGAAGCGGAGAGCGGTCGTGACGTCGGAGTGGGCGTCGAGCGCGGTCATGGGGGTGGAAACTCCCTTGGATGAGAGGTCTGTGGGAAGGGGCAGAAGGGGCGACGGGCGTCAGCCCTTGACCGCGCCCTGCATGATCCCGCCGACGATCTGCCGGCCGAGGAGCCCGAAGACGAGCAGCACCGGCAGGGTCCCGAGCAGGGTCCCCGCCATGATCACGGACTGGTCGTGGACGTAGCCGCCGCCGAGCTGACGCAACGCGACCTGGACGGTGGGCTCGGAGGAGGAGAGCGCGACGACGGGCCAGAAGAAGTCGTTCCACGCGGCCATGAAGGTCAGCAGGCCGAGCACGGCCATGCCCGGCCGGGCGATCGGCACCACGATCGACCAGAAGATCCTCGCCGTGGAAGCGCCGTCGACCCGGGCCGCCTCGATCAGCTCGTCCGGCAGCGACTGCACCAGGTACTGCCGCATGAAGAACACCCCGAACGCCGACACCAGACCCGGCAGGATCACCGACTGGAGCTGGTTCACCCAGCCGAGCTCGGCGATCAGCATGAACAGCGGGATCACCCCCAGCTGCGGCGGGATCATCATGGTGCCCACGGTGACCGCGAGCAGCGCGCCCCGGCCCCGGAAGCGGAGCTTGGCGAAGGCGAAACCGGCGAGAGTGCAGCACAGGACGGTGCCGAGGGTGATCGCCCCGGAGACGAGGAGCGAGTTCAGCAACGCCTTGCCGATGTCGGCCTCTTCGAGGACCGCCTCGAAGTTGCGCATCAGGTGCGGGCCCGGCAGCAGGGCCGGCGGGACCTTCGCCAGGTCGGCATTGGAACGGCTCGCGGCGACGACCGTCCAGTAGAACGGGAAGGCGGAGAACAGTACGGCGACGATCAGGATCGTGTAGGCGAGCGGCCCGGCGTGCAGGGTGCGGCCGGCCCGGGAGGAGCCGGATCGTGCCGGGCGGACCAGTGCGGTCATCGGCCGGCCTCCTTGCGGGAACGGCGGCGCGCGATCAGGGCGTTGATCCCGACCAGCACCACGATGAGCAGGAACATCACCCAGGCGATGGCCGCGGCCCGCCCCAGGTGGAAGAAGCCCCAGCCCTGCTCGTACAGGTAGAGGCCGAGGGTCTGGTACTGGTGCGAGATGCCGCCCGAGATCGAGCCTTCGAGGAGCAGCGGCTCGCCGAACAGCTGGGTCGCGCCGATCGTGGAGACGATGACGGTGAAGAGGATGGTGGGCCGCAGCCCCGGCAGCGTGACGTGGAAGAACTGGCGCCACCGCGAGGCCCCGTCCATCGCGGCGGCCTCATACAGCTCGTCGGGGATGGACTGCATGCCGGCCAGGTAGATCAGCGCGTTGTAGCCGGTCCAGCGCCAGATCACGACCGTGGACACGGCGATCTGCGAGGCGACCGTGCCGTTCTGCCAGTCGACGGGATCGATGCCGACGAGGCCGAGCCCGTAGTTGATCAGCCCGAAGTCCCGGCCGAACAGCTGGGCGAAGACGAGGGTGGCGGCGGCGACCGAGGTCGCGTACGGCAGCAGCACCGCCGTCCGCAGGAAGGTACGGCCGCGCATGCGGTAGTTCAGCAGGTGCGCGAGACCGAGGGCCATCACCAGCTGCGGCACGGTCGACAGGACGCCGATGGTGAAGGTGTTGCGCAGCGCGACCCAGAAGTACGCGTCGCCGAGGAGCGCGGTGTAGTTGCCGAGGCCGCGCCACTCCATGTCGCCGGGGGTCTGGAGCTCGACCCGGTAGAGGGAGACGAAGGCCGTGTAGAGCAGCGGGAAGAGGCCGAAGGCGGCGAACAGGGTGAAGAACGGGGCGAGATAGGCGTACGGCGAGACCGTCCGCCAGGCCCGCCGGGCGGGCCCCGGCCCGGGC
>NZ_MWIG01000880.1:0-2239 GCF_002156145.1 Streptomyces sp. NRRL B-24572
GCCGTGGGCGAAGAGGACGACGTCGCCGGGGCCGAGCCGGACGGGGGCGGCACCGTCCGGGGGCAGCAGCCAGGCGGTGCCCTGGAGGACGACGTGGAATCCGGCGCTGTCGCTCGACGGGTAGCGGACGCCCCAGGGGGCGAGCCGGACGGTGCGGGAGGAGTGCGGGAGCCCGGTGCGCATGGCGGCGATGGCATCGCTCAGTACGTCCATGACCTGAACGGTAGCGCGCGAGACGATCGGACATGGAGGGAAGCCGAGGAGACATGGATCGTCTTTCCGGTCCCTCCTAACGTCGAGGTCATGACGACAACGGACATGACGACGAAGGCAGTTCTGTTCCACGAGCTCGGCGGCCCCGAGGTCCTGAAGGTCGAGGAGGTGCCGCTTCCGGACCCCGGTCCCGGTGAGGTGCTCGTCCGCGTCGAGGCGATCGGACTCAACCGCGCCGAGGCCCTGTTCCGCGCCGGCACCTACTACTACCCGGCGACGCTGCCGGGTTCGCGGCTCGGTTACGAGGCGGCGGGCGTGGTCGAGGCGGTCGGCGCGGGGGTCACGACGTACGCCCCGGGCGATCCGGTGATGGCGGCGGCCAACTTCGAGTTCGGGACGTACGGCGTGCACGCGGAGCGGGTGGTGCTCCCCGAGGAGTACGTGGTGGCCCGGCCCGAGGGCGTGGACGCGGTGACCGCGGCGGCGGTCTGGCTGGGCTACTTCACCGCGTACGGAGGCATGGTGCTGACCGGTGGACTGCGCCCCGGCGACCACGTGGTGATCACGGGCGCGTCGAGCGGGGTGGGGACGGCCGCGATCCAGACGGCGCTGCGGGTCGGGGCCGTACCGATCGCCACCACCCGCGGCGAGGGGAAGCGGAAGCGGCTCCTCGGACTGGGGGCCGCGCACGTGGTGACCACCGACACCGAGGACCTGGTCGAGGAGGTGCGGCGGATCACCGGCGGGGCGGGCGCGGACCTGGCCTTCGACGCGATCGGCGGGCCCGGTTTCGCCCGGCTCGGGGACGCGCTGCGGACCGGTGGCACCGCCGTCCTCTACGGCTGGCTGGACCCGCGGCCGGTCGAGCTGTCGCGGAACTGGCCGCTGACCACGCACACGTACGCGAACGGGGCACTGGCCAGGACGGCGGAGGGGCGCCGGCTCGCGGCCGGGTTCATCGGCTCGGGGCTGCGGGACGGCTCCCTGGCGCCGGTGATCGCCGAGACCTTCGACGGTCTGGAGCGGATCGCCGACGCCCACCGCCTCATGGAGTCGAACACGCACTTCGGGAAGATCGTGGTCAGGCTCTGACCGTCAGCGCCGGGGCAGTCCCAGCGGGTTGCCGTCGCGGAGTTCCGGCGGGAGGAGGTGGTCGGGCGTCGACTGGTACGTGACCGGGCGCAGCCAGCGCTCGATCGCGGTCGCGCCGACCGAGGTGGAGGTGGAGGTGGTGGCCGGGTAGGGGCCGCCGTGGTGCTGGGCGGGTGCGACGGCGACGCCGGTCGGCCAGCCGTTGACGAGGACGCGGCCGGCCAGCGGGGTGAGTTCGGCGAGCAGCGGGGCCGCGTCCGGGTCATCGTCGGCGATGTGCAGGCCGGCGGTGAGGTTGCCGGGCAGCAGGCCGAGGACGGCGGTCACCTCCTCCGGGCCGGAGTAGCGGGCGACGACGGTGACCGGTCCGAAGCACTCCTCCAGGAGGAGGTGGTGGCCGCCGTCGGCGAACACGGCGGCGTCGACGGCGAGGACGCCGGCGCTGACGGTGTGGGCGCCGCCCGCGCCGGGGGTGACCGGGGTGTCGACCCCGGCGAGCGCGGCACGCTCGGCGACCCCGGCGACGAAGGCGTCCCGCATCCGGTGGTCGAGCATGACGGACGGCTCGGTCTCGCTGACGGCGGCGGTGAGGGCGTCGAGGAAGCGGTCGCCGTCCGCTCCGCGGGGGGCGAGGACGAAGCCGGGCTTGGTGCAGAACTGGCCGGCGCCCAGGGTCATGGAGCCGGCCAGGCCCGCGCCGATCTCCTCGGCGCGCTCCGCGGCGGCGGCCTCGGTGACCACGACCGGGTTGAGGGAGCCGAGTTCGCCGTGGAAGGGGATGGGGACGGGCCGGGTGACGGCCGCGTCGAAGAGGGCCCGGCCGCCGCGGATCGAGCCGGTGAAGCCGGCCGCCGCGACGAGCGGGTGGCGGATCAGCTCCAGGCCCGCGTCGAAGCCGTGGACGAGGACGACGACGTCCTCGTCCACGGCTTCG
>NZ_MWIG01000881.1:0-4140 GCF_002156145.1 Streptomyces sp. NRRL B-24572
TGCCAGCCCCGCACGGCCCGAAATCCGCATGCACCGGGCCGTGCGGGGCTGGCAGCATGCCCGAATGGTCCACGTTCTCGAACATCTGGTCGTCCGGCACACCCATCGCCTTCCCCTCCCGACGGCAACGGCCGGGGACGGACGCGGCGACGTCGCGGCGCGGCGGTTCGACGCCGCCCTGATGTCGGTCGGGTTCAAGCTGTCGGCCGGGCTGCTCGAAAAGCTGTCCCGACTGCCGGAGGAGACGGTCCACGCCGTCGCCGCCCGCACCCTCGACACCGTCCGCGAGGTCGTCGGCGACCACGTCCGGCACAACGTGTACTTCGTCGACTTCCCGGCCAACGTGCCCGACACCTTCGACTTCTGGAGGCGCTGCGTCGCCGAGGCCCTCGGCGACGACACCGCGCGCCCCGGGGTGATCGAGCGGCTGCGCGCCGGCGTGCTCGACCTCCTCACCCTCCCCTCGTACGGCACCTACCGCCACACGTACGAGCAGATGCTCGCCGCGCACGACGAACTGATCGCCGCTGCGGGCGACCGCATGACGGTCCTGCACCCCGGCGGCACCCTCGACGAGGAGACCGCCGCCCTCTATCTGTCCCTGGCAGGAAGCACCACCCCGCTCGGCGACGAGCACCTGCGCGACCTCGCCCTCCTCGCCGCCCACCGGGCCGACGGACCCCAGCCCGAGGCGATCCCGATCCGGGAGCACCGCGCCGTCGTCAACCGGGCCCGCCTCGACGCCGGCGCGGACCTCCTCCTGGACACGGTCACCGACGTCCTGCGCCTGGCCTGCGCCCTCTCCGACGGCGACGTCGGTCTGCGCGAGCCGACCCGGTTCCGCGCGCTGTCCCGACCCGTCCGACGCGCCCTGCTCGGCGGCCTCGACACCGTCGTCGCCGAAGCCCCCGCGAAGCTCGCCGACGTCGCCGCGCACCGCGAGGCGTGGAAGCGCCTCGGCGAGCGGCTGCACCCGCACGAGTACCCGCGGTGGCCGCACGCGGCCGAGGTCTTCGCCGTCGCCCGCGGCGAGAAGAAGGCACCCTCCTTCGACAGCCGCGTCGAGGAACTCCTCGGCCGCGGCGACGTCGTCGGGGCGGCCGGACTCCTGACCTCCGCCCCCGGCAGGCTGCTGCGCGCCCTGGACCGGCTCCTGTGCGCGGCGGACGGGCAGAAGGAACTCGACGCCGTCCTCACCGCCTTCGAGAGCGCCGTCCCCCATGCCTCCGGCCGCGTCGTGCTCTCCCTCCGCGAGCACGTCCAGAACCGCACGGGGACGGCGGGTGAGCGCCGGGTCTTCGTCAACAGGGCCGGCGCCGCCTGGGTCACCGCCGACACCCGGCCGCCGCTGCCGCCCGCCGTACGGGAGCGGCTGTGCGCCGTCCTCGACGCCGAGACCCGGCGCCGGCTCCCCGCCCCGGGGCACCTGCTCGTCGACCCCGCCGTCCTGGACGTGGCGCTCCCGCTGAGCGGCCGGGCGACCGCGGCGGGGCTCGGCGTCCTGCCGCGCGGCTCCGTCTCGCCCGTCGAGGGCGAGCTGCTGCGCTTCTTCACGTACTGGAAGCAGACCGCGCGCAGCACCGACTACGACCTGTCGGCGCTGGTCCTGGACGAGGACTACGCGACCGTCACCTGGCTCTCGTACACGGCCCTCACCGCCGTCGAGGGCGCGCACTCCGGCGACATCACCGACGCGCCCGACGGCGCCTCGGAGTTCATCGACCTGAGGCTCGGCGCCGTCCGCGGCAGCTACGTCGTCCCGCAGGTGAACCTCTACTCCGGGGAGGGCTTCGAGGAGGTCGAGGAGTCGTTCTTCGGCTTCATGCTGCGCGAGACCGAGCAGAAGGGCCGCCCGTTCGAGCCGCGCACGGTCCGGATGAAGTCCGACCTGCGCGGCCCCGGCCGGGTCGCGCTGCCGCTCGCCTTCCAGCGCGGCGAGGACGGCGGCTGGCGCGCGCGGTGGCTGCACCTGTACCTGAGGGGCGCCCCGTCCGCGAACCGGGTCGAGGAGAACCGGGTGTCGGTGGCGGTACTGCTCCGGGGGCTGCTCGCCCGCACCCCGCTGACGGTCCGCCACCTCGTCGACCTGATGGGCCCCGACGCCACCGCCACGACCCGGTGGGACGGCTCGACGCTGCCGGACGGACCCGTCACGTACATCGGTCTGGACCGCCCCGCCGGCCTGCCGCCGGGCTCGCGCGTCCTCACGCCCGAAAATCTGCGCGACCTGATCCCCGCCTGACTGCTACGGTCGTCCCGGGCGAGGCCATGAAGGGGCTTCCTTCTCAAAACCCCTTGAAATAGCCTCTTCGCTCTCCTCGCCCCTCAGCTTGTACGGAGGGACCCCCGTTCGGACGGTGAGAGCGGGGGCCGACCGTGTCCCACGGCAGGTCGGCCCGTTGTGAGGGTGTGACCTCAACACGACGCATCTCCTCGATCCTCGCCGTCGCCGCCGCGTTCTCGTGTCTCGGCGCCGCCGGGGCCTCCGCCGCGAACGCCGCCGAAGCCACCGGACCGCTCGGCCCCAAGATCAACCCGGTCAGCGAACTCGACGCCCTCACCACGACCGGCATCCCCGAGGAGTCCCGCAAGCACTTCCCCGGCGTGGCCGGTCAGCTGAACGGCCTCAGCCGGCTGAACGAGCTGGGGCAGCTGCGCCAGCTGACCGACCTCGCGGCCCCGGCCACCGGGCTGCTCCCCGACATCTCCACCTGACCGACCCGATACGACCCGCTCCGAAGGTCCGGTGCCCCGAGGGCGCCGGACCTTCGCCGTGTCAGGGCCTGGCGGCCGTCTCCCGCACGGGGTGCTTGCTCAGGATCGAGACCCGGTTGAAGGCGTTGATGGTGATCGCCACCCAGATGACCGCCGAGATCTCGTCGTCGCTCAGGGACCCGCGGGCGGTGTCGTACGCACGCTCCTGCGCGAGGGCGTCGGCGGGGGCGGTGGTGGCCTCCGCGAGGGCCAGGGCCGCGCGCTCCCGTGCCGTGAAGAGCTCGGTGTCGCGCCAGGCGGCGAGCACGCCCAGGCGGCGGGTCGTCTCGCCGGCTCGCAGGGCGGCCCTGGTGTGCACGTCGAGGCAGTACGCGCAGCCGTTGATCTGGGACACGCGGAGGTTGACGAGCTCCACCAGGATGCGGTCGAGCCCCGCGGCGGCGGCCGTCGTGCGCACGGCCTCGGCCGTCTGGACCAGCGCGTGATAGGCCATGGGGCTCTGCTTGTCGACGTAGACCCGCCCGTCCGCCGGGGCTCCTGCCGTGTCGCTCACCGTGCGCTCCTTCCCGAGGCCCGATGACCTCGTCCGTCGACCGTGCGTGTCACTGTCGTAGGAGCTATCATCGTCCATGATTGTTGAAAATGGAACTAATTCCATGGAGGGGTCGGCAATGAGCACCACGGAGATCGAGGTCCTGACCGCGAGGGACGTCCCGCTGGGCGGGCCGCGGGCGATGACCGTACGGCGTACGCTCCCGCAGCGGGCCAGGACGCTGATCGGGGCCTGGTGCTTCGCCGACCACTACGGCCCCGACGACGTCGCCGAGTCCGGCGGCATGGACGTCGCCCCCCACCCGCACATCGGACTGCAGACCGTGAGCTGGCTGTTCGGCGGCGAGATCGAGCACCGCGACAGCCTGGGCAGCCACGCGTACGTACGCCCAGGAGAACTGAACCTCATGACCGGCGGGTACGGCATCAGCCACGCCGAGGTCTCCACCGCCCGCACCACCGTCCTGCACGGCGTGCAGCTGTGGGTGGCCCTCCCCGAGGAGCACCGGAACACCGCCCGGGACTTCCAGCACCACGCCCCGGAGACCGTCCGCGTCGACGGCGCGGACCTCCGGGTCTTCCTCGGGTCGCTCGCCGGCTCGACCTCCCCGGTCCACACCTTCACGCCGCTCCTCGGCGCCGAACTCCTCCTCGACCCGGGGGCGACCGTCACCCTCCCCGTGGACCCCGCCTTCGAGCACGGCCTGCTCGTCGACACGGGGGAGGTCCGCCTGGCCGGAACGCTCCTGCACCCGGCCGAACTGGGGTACGCCCCCACCGGGGCCGACTCGCTGACCCTCGTGAACGAGTCGGACGCCCCCGCCCGCGCGGTCCTCCTCGGCGGGACCCCGTTCGAGGAGGACCGCGCGGGCG
>NZ_MWIG01000882.1:0-4403 GCF_002156145.1 Streptomyces sp. NRRL B-24572
GCGCCGCCGAGGACGGCCGCCGCCAGGGCCGCGGTGCCCGCCACGGCGACGGCGGCCACCGCCGCGACCACCGCACCGCGCCGACGGCCCCGCCCCCGCGGCTCCCCGTGGCCGGGCGGGGGCGGTACGTCGCCGATGCCGCGCAGCAGCAAGGGCATCGTCTCGGAGGCGTCACCCACGGCACCGGGGTGCCCGTACTCGGGGTACGCCTCAGGGCCCGAGCCGACCGGGTACGCCCCCGGCCCCGCGGCGCCCGGATACGCCTCAGGCCCCGCGGCGCCCGGGTGCACGCCGGGGCCGGTCGCCGTCGAGTACGCCTCCGATCCCGAGCCGGCCGGGTACGTCTCCGGCCCCGCGCCGTCCGGGTGCGTGCCCGGCCGTCCCCCCGTCGGGTGCACCGCCGGTATCGGTGCGGTGGGGTCGGTCTCCGGACGGATCGCCGCCAGCTGGGCGGTCGGCGGGTCCTCCGGCGCGTACGCCGGCAGGTGTGCGGTCGGCCGCCCGTCCGGCCCCTCGGGCGCGTCCAGGCTCACGTACGGCCTGATCCGCAGCGGATCGAAGTCCTCGGCCGCCGCCGTCTCCGCCGCCCGGGCGCAGGCGCAGCCCGGTCTGTGTACACCGCATTCAGGACAGACGTGTCCGGTCATGATGGGTCCCCTCCCCGATACCACTGCGAGCGATTATGCAGGCCGACCGTGTACGGCGGGCGAACGACCGTGCCCTTCGGCAGGCCATAACGGGACATTCAGATCAGGATGGAGGGGCCGCCCACGGAGACGGAGACGAAGACCCCATGGCCCAGGACACGCACCCGTCCCAGCTCGGTGACGCCGCCGCCCCCGTGCCCGGGGAGGGGCAGAGCCGTCGCACCGTTCTCGTCGCGATCGGCGCGCTGCTGCTCGGCATGCTGCTCGCCGCACTCGACCAGACCATCGTCTCCACCGCCCTGCCGACCATCGTCAGCGAGCTCGGCGGCATGGAACACCTCTCCTGGGTGGTCACCGCGTACATGCTCGCGTCCACGGCCGGGACCCCCCTCTGGGGCAAGCTCGGCGACCAGTACGGGCGCAAGAGACTCATCCAGGGCGCCATCGTCCTCTTCCTCGTCGGCTCCGCCCTCTGCGGCATCGCCCAGAACATGCCGCAGCTCATCGCCTTCCGCGCGATCCAGGGCCTCGGCGGCGGCGGTCTCATGGTCCTGTCGATGGCGATCGTCGGCGACCTCGTCCCGCCCCGGGAACGCGGCAGGTACCAAGGCCTCTTCGGCGCCGTCTTCGGCGGCACCAGCGTCCTCGGCCCGCTGCTCGGCGGGCTCTTCACCCAGCACCTGTCCTGGCGCTGGGTGTTCTACATCAACCTCCCCATCGGCATCGTCGCCCTCTTCGTGATCGCGGCCGTCCTGCACCTCCCGGTCCGCTCCACCCGGCACACCATCGACTACCTCGGCACCTTCCTCATCGCCTCGGTCGCCACCTGCCTGGTCCTGGTGGCCTCCCTCGGCGGCACGACCTGGGCGTGGGGCTCGGCGCAGATCATCGGACTCGCGGTCCTCGGAGCCGTACTCCTCGTCTGGTTCCTGTACGTGGAGCGGCGGGCCGCCGAACCCGTGCTGCCGTCCGGGCTGTTCCGGATCCGGACCTTCAGCCTCGTCTCGGTCATCAGCTTCGTCGTCGGCTTCGCCATGTTCGGCGCGATGACCTTCCTGCCGACCTTCCTCCAGGTGGTCCAGGGCGTCACGCCGACCATGTCCGGCGTCCACATGCTGCCCATGGTCCTCGGCGTCCTGATCACCTCGACCGCCTCCGGCCAGATCGTCTCGCGCACCGGCCGCTGGAAGGTCTTCCCCATCGTCGGCACCGCCCTCACCTGCCTCGGCCTGCTCCTCCTCCACCAGCTGACGGAGACCAGCTCGACCTGGTCGATGAGCGTCTGCTTCTTCGTCTTCGGCGCCGGACTCGGCCTCGTCATCCAGGTCCTCGTCCTGGTCGTGCAGAACGCCGTCCCTTACGAGGACCTCGGCGTCGCCACCTCCGGAGTCACGTTCTTCCGCTCCATCGGCGCCTCCTTCGGCGTCGCCGCCTTCGGCACGATCTTCACCAGCCGGCTCACCGACACGCTCGGCGAGGTGTTCGCGAACGCGGGAAGGGAACTCCCGCCCGGCACCGGCCCCGGCCGGGTCGCGGCCGACCCGCGCGCCATCGCCGAGCTCCCGCCCGAACTGCGCCCGCAGGTCCTCCACGCCTACGCCACGTCCATCACGGACGTCTTCCTGTACGCGGCACCCGTCGTCCTCGTCGCGTTCGTCTTCGCCTGCCTCCTGAAGGAGGACAAGCTGCGCGCCTTCGTCACCGCCCCCGACACCCACCGGACCCCCGCCTCCGACGAACGCGCCCGAGCCCTGTCCCTCCTCGACTCGGGGGAGGGCCGCAAGGCGATCTACGCGAAGATCACCGCGCGCGCCGGGCTCGACCTGCTGCCCGCCGCGAGCTGGCTGCTGCTGCGCATCCGCCGCCACGGGACCGTCGAACCCTCCCGGCTGGCCGAGACCACCCCCGTACCGCTGCGAGCGATCACGGAGGCGTCCCGGCAGGTGGAGGAGCGGCGCCTGGCGACCCGGGAGGGCGCCCGGCTGACCCTCACCGAGGACGGGGTACGGGCGGCGACGGCACTGGCCGAGGCCCGGGAGGAGTCGCTCGCCGAACTCCTCGGCGACTGGTGGGGACCCGAACGGCCCACCGACCTCGTACAGCTGATGGAGGAGCTGACGGCCGAACTGTGCGGCTCGGACGGGGAGCGGCCCCCCACACCCGAGCCGCCCGGCGACCACCACACCTGAACCCGTCCTCGCGCGGGCTCAGAGCTCCTTGCCGTACCAGACGTCCATATAAGGACCGGTGCAGTACGCAGGGATCCCCACGTACCCGTGCCGCGCGTACAGGGCGCGCGCCTCGACCAGGTCGAGCCGCGTGTTGAGGACCATCCGGCGCGCCCCGAGCTCCCGCGCCTCCTCCTCGAGCCTCCGCAGCAGGGCGCCCGCGCCGCCCGCACCGCGGAACGCGTGCCGCAGGAAGACCCGGGTCAGCTCGGCGCGTTCGTCGTCCAGCATCAGGACCCCGCCGCAGCCGGCCGGCTTCCCCTCGAACCGGGCCACCAGGAACTGCCCGGTCGGCGGAGTCAGCTTCTCCACCCCGTCGTCCGCCAGCCCCTCGTCGATCTCCGCCTCGGTCGCGGGCCGCTTCCAGTAACGTCCGGCCACATCGCCGTAGTAGTCACGCCGCAGGGCCGTCGCGTCCGGGGTGTCGACGCGCTCAGGGGAGAAAGTCCAGGTCATGCGGGCCATTCTGCGACCCGCACGACCATGCTCGCCGCCGAATTACTTGGGCGAGGCCTGCTGGACGACCTCGAACGACCACAGGGTGGAACCGGACGCGGCCGGCTTCGGCCGCTCCCCACCCTCGCCACCGCCCTGGTGGGCGGCCTTCATGGAACCGTTCATCCAGTTCTGGAAGTCCTCCTCGCTGCGCCACCGGGTGTACACCAGGTACTGGTCGGTGCCCTCGACCGGACGCAGCAGCTCGAACCACTCGAACCCGTCGGACCCCTCCACGGCCCCGGCCCGAGAGGCGAACCGCTGCTCCAGCACCTCACGCTGCTCGGCCGGCACGGTCAGGACGTTGATCTTTACCACACTAGGCACACGACACCTCTCAGGAAGCACAGGCCGGGCGCTGCGCCGAGCCTTGATCATGTACGTGCAGTCTCTTACATCCGCCCGTCAGAACGACGTGAGGACGACTCCCGGGTGTCCCCCGTGGCGCAGCGCGCAGCGCCGGCGTCGGGCATGCGCTGCCGGCGGTCTCCGGTCCCTCGGGCCGTGGGTCCCGGTCCTACCGCTGTGCCCACCACGTCCCCGCCGCCCCGCCGACCGTGGTGACCAGGGCGACGAGCCACCCGGGTACGCGCTGGATGATCACGTGCATTCCCCCGGCGCGGAGTTCGAACGCGGGGCGGTCCGTGGTCTTCGGGTCCCCGGTGCGGGTCGTGGTCATGGTTCGCGGTCCTCTCGCTGGGCTTCGGTCACGCGGTTTGCGTGTCCTCTGGCTCCTGTCGCACGCCGTTGCGTGACCCGGAGGGAAGGAAGGACCCGACGCGACGACGTGACGTGGGGATGTTTCGTTGGTGCGTCGCCATGCCGCGATGAGGGATGTCCGAGTCGGAGCCGTTCGCACCTCAGCTCGCGAGGTGAGCTCATGACACCGCGGCCGGCGGGTGGTTCGGCGGGGCGGCGCGTGTTCCGAGCCTCTTCCGGAGGTCTTCGACGCCCCCTCGGCCCATCGCGCCGATCACGGGAAAAGCGTATCGCTCCCGACCCCCTGGCCGTCATGAGCCGTATGCGTACAAAA
>NZ_MWIG01000883.1:0-247 GCF_002156145.1 Streptomyces sp. NRRL B-24572
CCGGCGCCGGACGCTCCGCGCTCCTCAACTCGCTCCAGACCGCCAACGGGTGCCTCGACTTCTCCCGTTCCTCCTCCCTGAACCTCACGGCGGCCAGCCCGGGCCTGACGTACGTGCCGTTCGCGATCGACGGCGTCAGCTACGCCATCACCCCCGGCTCCTCGATCCCGCGCAAGCTCGCGATGGCCGACCTCAAGGCCATCTACCACTGCGACCCCAACTACGTGGGCGCCGGGCCGAACTACGA
>NZ_MWIG01000883.1:259-2776 GCF_002156145.1 Streptomyces sp. NRRL B-24572
GACGGCCGCGTCCTCGACGACAAGTCGATCGCGCCCTTCTCCATCGCGCAGTACCAGGCGCAGTCCTCGCAGACCATCGCCGACCTCCGCGGCCGCGCCATCCTCGGCACGATCGAGGGCGTCGCGCCGACGGTCCTCAACACCGGCTTCGGCGTGAAGCGCGACGTCTACAACGTCATCCCGACGAGCAAGGTCACCACCTCCCCGTGGAGCGACGTCTTCGTCGGCCCGGACTCCGGGATCTGCAAGCAGTCCGTGGTGATCAACACCTACGGCTTCGCGACCAACCCGAACTGCGGCGACATCACCAAGCAGACCCCCTGACAGGAGCCCTCACCGTGCTGAAGAACAGAATCTCCCGGGCCCTCGCGCTGGGCGTCGCGGCCGTCACCACCGCCGTCGCGGCGGGCCTCGCCACCGCGGGCGCCGCGTACGCCGCGCCCATCGGGACCATCGACATCACCCCCGCCACCGGTGCCGACACCAGCGGCATCTCCTTCACCACCTCGGGCGCCTGCCCCGCCAACGCCACCAACGTCCTGGTGAAGGTGGAGGGTTCCGGCTTCCCGGCCGGCGGCCTCAACGTCGTCGGCAACTCGCCGATCACCACGTACCCCAAGGCGGGCAACGGCGGCATGATCATCCCGCTGACGTCCACCATGCGCGACTACGCCTCCCAGGCGGGCTTCACGACCCTCCAGGGCCGGTACGACTTCACCGTCATCTGCCGCACCGCCTTCAACGGCACCAGCCTCGGCGACTTCACGGGCGCGATCTGGTTCACGTCCAACACCACGTACCAGGCGAACGATCCGGCCGTGAAGACGGACACCGCCACCTCGCTCGCGGTCACCCCGGCCGGCCCCGCCCAGGCGGGCTCCCCGGTCACCCTGACCGCCACGGTCACCCCCTCCGGCGCCGCCGGCACCGTCCAGTTCAAGGACGGCTCCGCCGACCTCGGCACCCCGGTCACCGTCAACGGCGGCACCGCGACGCTGACCACGAGCAACCTCACGGCCGGCACCCACGCCCTCACCGCCGTGTTCACCCCGGCGAACGCCTCGTACAACGGCTCCACGTCGACCGCCGTCTCCTACGAGGTCAAGGCCGCCGCGGCGACGCAGACCACCACCGCGCTCGCGGTCTCCCCGGCGTCCGGCACCCCGCAGTACAGCCCCGTCACCCTGACCGGCACGGTCACCCCGGCGGGCGCCGCCGGCTCGCTGAAGTTCACCGACACCGTCGGCGGCACCACCACCCCGCTCGGCACCGTCCCGGTCAACAACGGCACCGCCGTCCTGACCACCTCCGGCCTGGCCGCCGGCGCGCACTCCCTCACCGCCGTCTTCGTCCCGGCCGACCCGGCCCGCTACACGGCCTCCGACTCCAACGCCGTCCCGTACACCGTCGGCGCGTTCACCGGAGTCACCTCCTCGGAGACCATCACCACCACCGTCAACGCCGGCGCCCTCGTCATCAGCGTCGACAACCCGCAGGTCACCCTGCCCTCGCCGGTCCTCAACGGCGACGGCGACCTGCTCGTCACCGCCGGCGCCCTCAGCCCCGTCACGCTGACCGACACCCGCGCCGGCAACCCCGGCTGGACCGTGAGCGGCCAGGTCACCGACTTCACCGACGGCGCCACCCACACCATCAACGGCCAGAACCTCGGCTGGTCCCCGAAGGTCGTCGACAAGGCGCCCGCGCAGACCGTCACCCCCGGCTCCGCCGTCCCCGCCGCCAAGGGCGCCGCCTCCGGAGACACGGGCACCGCGGGCCTGAAGTCCGCGCGCACGCTCGCCAACGGCACCGGCCTCGGCACCGCCCACGTCGGCGCCGACCTCGCCCTCAACGCGCCGACCTCCACCACGGCCGGCACGTACACCACCACGCTCACCCTCACCGCCATCTGATCCAGGCGTGAGCTCCGGGGCGGAACCGCGCCGCGGTTCCGCCCCGCCCCTGACCTCTGGAGACCCGTCATGACCGCACCCCGCCCCGCCCGCCGCACCGGCGCGCTCGGCCTGCTGCTCCTCCTGCTCCTGGCCCTCCTGCCGAACACGGCCACGGCCGCCCCCGCCGAGGACCGGAAGAACGACAGGAAGGCCGTCTTCGGCGTCCAGCCCTCAGGCCCGAAGAAGCCCGACCAGCGGCCCCACTTCTCGTACGGAGTCACCGGCGGCGCCGCGCTGCGCGACCAGATCGCCCTGTGGAACTACGGCACCCGGCCGCTGACCCTCGACGTCTACGCGAGCGACGCCGTCAACACCGTCGACGGCGGCTTCGACCTGCTCCCCGCCGGCGCGAAGCCGACCGACGCCGGAAGCTGGATCAGGCTCGCCAGGAACAAGGTGACCGTGCCGCCCAAGGGCCGGGTCATCGTCCCCTTCACCCTCGCCGTGCCGAAGAACGTCACCCCCGGCGACCACACCGGAGGCATCGTCGCCTCGCTCTCCGGCACCGGCAAGGACGCCAAGGGCAACCGGGTCCGGCTCGACCAGCGCGTCGGCGCCCGCG
>NZ_MWIG01000884.1:0-1805 GCF_002156145.1 Streptomyces sp. NRRL B-24572
GGCGCTCGGAGAGCTCGGACGCGGTGAGGCTGCCCGTGTCCGAGAGCGTGAGGCCGGCCATGACGCGGGCCATCATCTTGGGCATGCCCGAGGCCATCATGACGGTCGTGAGCGTCTCCTCGTACGCGCGCACGGCCTCGGCGTCACGCCCATGGGCCTGCGGGGCGGCGGAAGTCCCCTTGGGCGCGGCCGGCTTGCGGCGGTGGGCGCGGTGCTCGGTGGCGCGGTGGGCGAGGTCGGCGCGGTAGCTGGTGGGGCCGCCGTTGCGCATGACCTCGCGGGTGATGGTCGAGGTCGGGCGTTCGAGGCGGCGGGCGATCTCCGCGTACGCGAGGCCGTCGGCGAGCCCCAACGCGATCTGCTGACGTTCGGGCTGGGTGAGCCTGCCTCCGGGCATCGCGGTCTCCTTCTTCGTCCGTTCGTCCGTGATGGCGCCAGCATAGCGTTCACCGACAATCCATTGCAACGAGATGAGGATGTGTTGTTGCATTAGATTCAGAACCATTGCAATGAAATCTATCAACTGACCTGCGATAAGCCTGCTTTCGCGCAATGAAGTGCTTGCTCGATCTTCGAACGCAACGTAGCTTTTCCTTCATCGGAAAGAGCGAGGCGAACAAGCGCCCGCTCCACACGAAGGAGAAGCACCATGCAGAACTTCGCCACCCCCGCCGCCATCGTCGCCACCCTCGCCGTCCCCGCCGGCCGCATCCGCCTCATCGCAGCCGACCGCGCCGACACCACCGTCGAGGTCCTGCCGGCCGACCCCTCCAAGAGCCGCGATGTGAAGACGGCCGAGGAGACCGAAGTCGCCTACGCCGACGGCGTCCTGCGCATCGAGGTCCCGAAGCCGAAGAACCGGATCCTCGGGAACGCCGGCGCCATCGAGGTGACGGTCCAGCTCCCGGCCGGCTCCCGGATCGAGGGCCAGGCCGCCGCCACCGAACTCCGCGCCGTGGGCCGGCTCGGCGACGTCGCCTTCGAAGGCGCGTACAGCCGGATCAAGATCGACGAGGCCGCGACCCTCCGCCTCACCGCGGTCGACGGCGACGTCGAGGTCGGCCGCCTGGCCGGCTCCGCCGAGATCAGCACCGCGCGGGGCGACATCCGCATCGCCGAGGCGGTGGGCGGCACGGTCGTCCTGACCACCCAGAAGGGCGACATCGCGGTCGCCGCCGCGGCGGGCGTCTCCGCCTCCCTGGACGCCGGTACGGCCTACGGCAGGGTCGCCAACTCCCTCAAGAGCGACGGCACTCCGGGCCTGAGCATCCAGGCGACGACGGCGTACGGCGACATCGCGGCCCGCAGCCTGTAACCCACCCCCTCGTTCCGACCCGCAGCCTCCAAGGAGCACGCACCATGACCACCCAGGCCATCGCAGCGAACGGGCTGCGGAAGTCGTACGGCGACAAGACCGTCCTCGACGGCATCGACCTGACCGTCCCGGAGGGCTCGGTCTTCGCCCTCCTCGGCCCGAACGGCGCGGGCAAGACGACCGCCGTGAAGATCCTGTCCACCCTCATCACCGCCGACGGCGGACAGGCCCGGGTGGCGGGCCACGACCTGGCGGGATCACCGCAGGCGGTCCGGGCCGCGATCGGCGTCACGGGCCAGTTCTCCGCGGTCGACGGCCTGATCACGGGCGAGGAGAACATGCTCCTGATGGCCGACCTCAACCACCTGTCCAAGCAGGAGGGCCGCCGGGTCACCGCCGAACTGTTGGAGCGCTTCGACCTGACGGAGGCGGCGAAGAAGCCGGCCTCCACGTACTCCGGCGGCATGAAGCGCCGCCTGGACATCGCGAT
>NZ_MWIG01000885.1:0-2730 GCF_002156145.1 Streptomyces sp. NRRL B-24572
GCGCGCCGGCGCCGGGTCCTCAGACCGATCCGCGCCAGCCGCCCGTCTGGAGGCCACCGCGCTCCTCGATGAACGACTTGAACCGCTTGAGGTCGTCGGCCACCTTGCGCTTGACGAAGCCGAGCTTGTCGCCCGCCTGTTCCGTCAGCCCTTCGGGGGCGAAGTCCATCTGGAGCATGACCTTCGTCCGGGTCTCGTCGAGGCGGTGGAACGTCACCACGCCCGCCTGGCGGGCCTCGCCCTCGACCGTCGTCCACGCGACGCGTTCGTCCGGGATCTGTTCGGTGATGACGGCGTCGAACTCGCGCCGCACCCCGCCGATCTCGGTGATCCAGTGCGTGAGCGTGTCCGTGCGCTGCTCGATCCGCTCCACTCCGTCCATGAAGCGGGGGAACGTCTCGAACTGGGTCCACTGGTCGTACGCGGCGCGCACCGGGACCGCGACCTCGACCGACTCCTCCACCTGGGACATGGCGACACCTTTCTCTCGGACGGGGACGGTATCCCCGTCGGGGACGTGCTGCAGGGCTCGTGCGTACCGGGGCGGACAGGCCCGTCAGAAGCCGCCCATGCCTCCCGGGAAGCGCCAGGACGCGCGGTAGTACTGGTCGATCTCCTCGCGGTACTGACGGTCCGCGAGGTGCTTGTCGGAGACGAACTCGGGCGAGTCCTTGACCTGTTCCTTCGACAGGGCGAGGTGCAGGGTCTGCTGCTCCAGGTCGATGCGGGTCACCGCCCGCGCCGGGATGAGCACCTCCTTGCCGAAGATCCAGACGCCCGTGTCGACGACGAGGTAGGAGTCGTCCACCTCGTCGGAGTGCTTGTCCACCTTGCCGATGTGCCCGTCGGCGGCCTCGACGCGCCACCCGGTGAGGTCGGTACCCGCCAGGTGGCCGGACTCGGCACTGAAGGACCACAGATGGTCGGTCATCGCTGTCACTCCTCTGTCGCTGTGTTCGTGCAGGGCGCGGCGCCGGACGCGCGGGCCGCCTCAGAGCAGGTCACGACGGTCGTCGTCGGTGACCGTGGGCGCCACTGGCGGGACCACCATCCGACGGCGGCGCAGCACGCTGGTGTAGACGGCGGTCCCGAGCAGGCCGACGCCCATGAGGATCAGGCCGACCAGATCGAGGTCGACCGCTTCGATCTCCCAGTCGGTCGCGAACGTGAGGATCGCGCCGACGGCGATCATGATGATGAACAGTCCCAGACCCATGGCTGGTTGCTCCTCCCCTGCGGGTTGGACAGCGTCCGCGTACCCGGGTCTGCGGGGATCATTCCGCCGTCCTCTGAGACGGTCGGAACGGGTCGGTCCGGGCCCGTGGGCACGGCGAACCGCCGATTCGGCGTCTTCCAGGGGATGTTCATGGACGGAGGGGGCACGCGTTCAGCCGCGGGCCCGCGCACGACCGGCGGGCGGCGCACCCGATTCCCGGTCCGTCGGCAGCGGGCCGGCCACACCCCCCAGGGAGCCCCCGATGCAGCTCCGAGCAAGGCCCGCACATCCGGACGTCGCATGGACGGCCCGTACCGTCGCCGGGCGCTACCGGCTCGACCGTCTCCTGGGCCGGGGCGGAGCGGCGGACGTGTACGAGGCGCTGGACCTGCGGCTGCGGCGCCGCGTGGCGGTGAAGGCGTACCGGCCCGCGGGCGCCCGCCCGAACGACGCCCAGTGCGGCGATGAGGCCCGCTTTCTGGCCCGGATGCGCCATCCCGGTCTGGTGACCCTCTACGACACGGGCCGCGACGGGAGCCGGCCGTTCCTGGTGATGCAGCTCGTCCGGGGGACGACCCTGCGGCGGAGGATCGCCCGCGGGGTCCTCACGCCCGCCGAGACCTGCCGGACGGGGGCGGTCCTGGCCTCGGCCCTCGCCCATGTGCACGCCCACGGCGTCGTCCACTGCGACGTCAAGCCGTCGAACATCCTGCTGGACCGGTCGGAGGCCCCGCGCCTCACGGACTTCGGCATCTCCCGCTGCGTTGAGCGCGCGGACGACACCCCCGAGGGCACCCTCGTCGGCACCGCCTCCTACATGGCGCCCGAGCAGGCCCTGGGCCGTGGAACGGGACCGGCGGCCGACGTGTACAGCCTCGGCCTGGTGCTGCTCGAAACCCTCAAGGGCGAGGCGGAGTACGGCGGAGCACCACTGGAGGCCGCGCTGGCGCACCTGTACCGCCCGCCGGCGCTGCCGTCCGGTCTCCCGGCGGAACTCGCCCGCCTGCTCACGGCGATGACCGACCGCTCCCCCGAGGCCCGCCCGGACGCCGCCGCCTGCGCCCGGATCCTCACCGACCCGCGGACCGCGGGGCGCACCCCCACGCCCTCCGCCGCACCGCCGCACTCGGGCTCACCCTGACCGGCTCGCCGGGCAGCGCACCCGTCGGCCAGGCGGCGGACGGGACCCGGACGGCCGCCCTGACCGTGCCGCTCCCGTACGAGAACGACCTTCCCGCACACCGGTCCTGACTGGCCGTCAACAAAGGGGAAGTGTGAGACGGCCGCCCGGGGCAACACGGAGTGCCAGGACACGGACATCGGAGGAGAACCCCATGACCGCACTGCTGGACCGCATCAAGCGATTCGCCCGCAGCTCCCAGGGCCGTGACGCGGCGGCGTCCCTTCGCCGCGCCGCGGCCGACCCGCGCAGGCGCGCGCAGGCACGCCGCCTGTTCGGCAGGCTGCGCCATCGCTGACGCCCGCCCGCCCCTCACCGCCGTACGCCGGCGCCC
>NZ_MWIG01000886.1:0-2033 GCF_002156145.1 Streptomyces sp. NRRL B-24572
CGCCCATGCCGGAGAGGACGACGGCCCGGGTCCGGGCCGTCGTCCTCTCCGGCATGGGCGGCGTCGGCAAGACCGCCCTCGCGGTGCACGTGGCGCACCGGGTGCGCGAGGCGTTCCCCGACGGCGCCCTCTACGCCGACCTGCGCGGCTACTGCACCGGCGGGGCGCGCACGGCCCACGAACTGCTCGCCCGGTTCCTGTCCGACCTGGGCGTCCACCAGGACGCCCTGCCCGAGGACACCGACGACCGCGCCCTCCTCTTCCGGTCGGCGCTCGCCGAGCGCCGCGTGCTCCTGGTCCTCGACAACGCCCGCAACGCCGCCCACGTCGCGCCCCTGCTGCCGGCCGGCGGACCCAGCGCCGCCCTGATCACCAGCCGTCAGCTGCTCGCCGACCTGCCGGCCTCCGCCAAGGTCCCGCTGTCCCCGCTGCCGGAGCACGACCAGCGCGCGCTGCTCGCCAAGCTCGCCGGCGCCGAGCGGGTACGGAGCGAGCCCGAGGCGCTGGCCGACATCATGGCCGCCTGCGGGGGCCTGCCGCTCGCCCTGCACATCGTCGGCGGCCGGCTGGCCTCCCGGCCCTCCTGGCCCCTCGCGCTCCTGGCGAAACGACTCACGCCCCATCAGGGCCGGCTCGACACCCTCGCGATGGGGGACTTCGACGTCCGGCGCACCTTCGCCATGAGCTACGTGGCCATGCGGGACAGCGACCAGCCCCTGGAGCGGGAGGCCGCGCGGGCCTTCAGGCTCCTGGGGCGGGTGTGGTCCGCCCACCCGGTCACCCCGCAGTCCGCCGCGGCGCTCCTCGACGTCACGGAGGCGCGGGCCGCCGCCGTCCTCGACGTCCTCGCCGACGCCCACCTCGTCCTCAACCCGGAGCCCGACCGGTACCAACTGCACGACCTGCTCGGCGAGTACGCGGCGCAGCGGGACGAGGGGGACACCGAGACGGAGCGCACCACGGCCCTCGTCCGGCTGCTCTCCTGGTACGCCGCGGCCCTCGCGGCCGCGACACGGGCGGCCACCCGGGAGACGCAGTCCCCGCCGCCGCTCGGCGGGGAGGCCGTGCGGAACCTGTCGCTGCCCGAGTTCGCGGACGACGACGAGGCGATCCGGTGGACCGAGAAGGAGCTGCCGGCCGTCCGGGACGCCCTCACCCGCGCCGGGGAGCTCGGCCGCTCCGACCTCGCCTGGCGGCTCGCCGTCGGGCTCTTCGGCCACGCGAGCACGCACTGGTGGACGGGGGAGTGGGACGCCTGCCTGGAGCAGGCCATGGACATCGCCCGCAGGCACGACGACCGGCTCGGGCAGGCCTGGCTGCACCGGCGCACGGCCGTCGCCCACGGCATGGCCTTCCGGAACGAGGCCTGCCTCGAGCACCTCCGGATCGCCCTGGACCTCTTCACCGAGCGCGCGGACCTCGCGGCCCAGGCGTCGATCCTCGGCAACATGTCGGCGGTGTACCTGCAGATCGGGGACCCCGGGCAGGCGCTCGTCCACGCCGAGCGCTCCCGCGACCTCTACCGCGCGATCCGGAACGCCCGCGGCGAGGCGCTCCTCCTCAGCCGCATCGCGGACGTCCACAAGATGCGCGGCGAACCGGACCGGGCGGCCGCGGACTACCGCCAGGTCATCGACCTGGTCAGGGGGACCGGCCACGGGGTGTTCCTCGCCACCGCCCTCACCAACTACGGCGACGTGCTGCGCCTCCTCGGGGACCGCGACGCGGCGTTCGAGGTCCTGGCGGAGGCGCTCGCCATCCGGCTCCGGATGAACGACCAGGGCGGCACGGCCGACTGCCTCGTCTTCACGGCCCGGGCCCACCACCACTTCGGGGAGTGGGCCGCGGCCCGCGCGACCTGGGAGTCCTGCCTGGAGCTCGCCCGTCGGCACAACCTGGCCAAGCGGATCGACGAGTGCCTGGAGGGCCTGAAGGCCCTGGCGTCCCTCACCCCGGCGTCCTCCATCCCGGCGTCCCCCACTCCGGCGTCCCCCACCTCGGCGGACACCCCTTAGGCCGTGTCCTATGTGGTG
>NZ_MWIG01000887.1:0-6717 GCF_002156145.1 Streptomyces sp. NRRL B-24572
GCCCCGTGGCCGGTCCCCGCGCCGGAACGATTCGGCCTGGTCCCGGCCCGCTCCGGGCGGGGGCGGGGGGGGGGGGGCATTTGTTTTGACCGGAGTCCGTGCGATAGGTACGCTCAAGCCTTGTGCCTGGGGTGTGCCTGGGCTCCCGTGCGTGTCCTCAACCGCACGGCGAGTCATATACCGGCCACCGTGATCCGCGCCTTTTCCGCCCCTGGCGGAGGTCCGCGAGATTCGACACACCCGACCGCGTGGGTCGGCGAATGTTCCAGGTTAGTTTTACCGACGGCACACAGAAACCGGAGAAGTAGTGCCTACGATCCAGCAGCTGGTCCGTAAGGGCCGGCAGGACAAGGTCGAGAAGAACAAGACGCCCGCACTCGAGGGTTCCCCTCAGCGCCGCGGCGTCTGCACGCGTGTGTTCACGACCACCCCGAAGAAGCCGAACTCGGCCCTCCGTAAGGTCGCGCGTGTGCGTCTGACCTCCGGCATCGAGGTCACGGCCTACATCCCGGGTGAGGGTCACAACCTGCAGGAGCACTCCATCGTGCTCGTGCGCGGTGGCCGTGTGAAGGACCTGCCGGGTGTTCGTTACAAGATCATCCGCGGTTCCCTCGACACGCAGGGCGTCAAGAACCGTAAGCAGGCTCGCAGCCGCTACGGCGCCAAGAAGGAGAAGTAAGAATGCCTCGTAAGGGCCCCGCCCCGAAGCGCCCGGTCATCATCGACCCGGTCTACAGCTCTCCTCTTGTCACCTCGCTGATCAACAAGATCCTGCTGGACGGCAAGCGTTCCACCGCCGAGCGCATCGTGTACGGCGCCATGGAGGGTCTTCGTGAGAAGACCGGCCAGGACCCGGTCATCACGCTGAAGCGCGCTCTCGAGAACGTCAAGCCGGCCCTCGAGGTCAAGTCCCGCCGTGTCGGTGGCGCCACCTACCAGGTGCCGATCGAGGTCAAGCCGGGCCGCGCGTCCACGCTCGCCCTCCGCTGGCTCGTCGGTTACTCCCGCGCCCGTCGCGAGAAGACCATGACCGAGCGCCTCATGAACGAGCTCCTCGACGCCTCCAACGGCCTCGGTGCTGCCGTCAAGAAGCGCGAGGACACGCACAAGATGGCCGAGTCCAACAAGGCCTTCGCGCACTACCGCTGGTAGTCGCAACCCACATCGAGACCGAGAGAAGACTGAAGCCTTATGGCTACCACTTCGCTTGACCTGGCCAAGGTGCGCAACATCGGCATCATGGCCCACATCGACGCGGGCAAGACGACCACCACCGAGCGGATCCTGTTCTACACCGGCGTTTCGTACAAGATCGGTGAAGTCCACGACGGCGCTGCCACGATGGACTGGATGGAGCAGGAGCAGGAGCGCGGCATCACGATCACGTCCGCCGCGACGACCTGCCACTGGCCGCTCGAGAATGTCGATCACACGATCAACATCATCGACACGCCGGGCCACGTCGACTTCACCGTCGAGGTGGAGCGTTCGCTGCGCGTGCTCGACGGTGCTGTCACCGTGTTCGACGGTGTGGCCGGTGTCGAGCCCCAGTCCGAGACTGTCTGGCGTCAGGCGGACCGCTACGGCGTCCCGCGCATCTGCTTCGTCAACAAGCTCGACCGTACGGGCGCCGAGTTCCTCCGCTGCGTCGACATGATCGTGGACCGCCTCGGCGCGACCCCGATCGTCATGCAGCTCCCGATCGGTGCCGAGGCCGACTTCCAGGGCGTCATCGACCTGGTCCGCATGAAGGCGCTCGTCTGGTCCGCCGAGGCCAGCAAGGGCGAGATGTACGACGTCGTCGACATCCCGGCGGACAAGCTCGAGCAGGCCGAGGAGTACCGCGCCAAGCTCGTCGAGACGGTCGCCGAGAACGACGAAGAGATCATGGAGCTCTTCCTCGAGGGCACTGAGCCCACCGAGGAGCAGCTGTACGCCGCGGTCCGTCGTATCACGATCGCCTCCGGCAAGGGCGGCGAGACCACGGTCACCCCCGTGTTCTGTGGCACCGCGTTCAAGAACAAGGGCGTTCAGCCCCTGCTCGACGCTGTCGTCCGCTACCTGCCGTCCCCCCTGGACGTCGAGGCCATCGAGGGCCACGACGTCAAGGACGCCGAGCTGGTCGTCAAGCGCAAGCCTTCTGACGACGAGCCGCTGGCCGCCCTCGCGTTCAAGATCGCGAGCGACCCGCACCTCGGCAAGCTCACCTTCGTCCGGATCTACTCCGGTCGCCTGGAGGCCGGCACCGCGGTGCTGAACTCCGTCAAGGGCAAGAAGGAGCGCATCGGCAAGATCTACCGCATGCACGCGAACAAGCGTGAGGAGATCGACTCGGTGGGCGCCGGCGACATCGTCGCCGTCATGGGCCTCAAGCAGACCACCACCGGTGAGACGCTGTGCGACGAGAAGAACCCGGTCATCCTGGAGTCCATGGACTTCCCGGCCCCGGTCATCCAGGTCGCCATCGAGCCCAAGTCCAAGGGTGACCAGGAGAAGCTGGGTGTCGCCATCCAGCGTCTCGCGGAGGAGGACCCCTCCTTCCAGGTCCACTCGGACGAGGAGACCGGCCAGACCATCATCGGTGGTATGGGCGAGCTTCACCTCGACATCCTCGTCGACCGCATGCGTCGCGAGTTCAAGGTCGAGGCGAACGTCGGCAAGCCGCAGGTCGCGTACCGCGAGACGATCCGCAAGGCCGTCGAGCGCGTGGACTTCACCCACAAGAAGCAGACCGGTGGTACCGGTCAGTTCGCCAAGGTGCAGATCGCGATCGAGCCCATCGAGGGTGGCGACGCCTCCTACGAGTTCGTGAACAAGGTCACCGGTGGCCGCATCCCGAAGGAGTACATCCCTTCGGTCGACGCGGGTGCGCAGGAGGCCATGCAGTTCGGCATCCTGGCCGGCTACGAGATGACTGGCGTCCGCGTCATCCTTCTCGACGGTGCCTACCACGAGGTCGACTCCTCCGAGCTCGCGTTCAAGATCGCCGGTTCGCAGGCCTTCAAGGAGGCCGCGCGCAAGGCTTCTCCCGTCATCCTTGAGCCGATGATGGCCGTCGAGGTCGTCACGCCCGAGGACTACATGGGCGAGGTCATCGGTGACATCAACTCCCGCCGTGGCCAGATCCAGGCCATGGAGGAGCGCAGCGGCGCCCGCGTCGTGAAGGGCCTCGTGCCGCTCTCGGAGATGTTCGGCTACGTCGGAGACCTCCGCAGCAAGACCTCGGGTCGCGCAAGCTACTCGATGCAGTTCGACTCCTACGCCGAGGTTCCGCGGAACGTCGCCGAGGAGATCATCGCGAAGGCCAAGGGCGAGTAACTCTCCCGAGTTCACGCTTTAGGCTTGACACCAGTCACCGGGGCTCAGCCCCCGAAACCCGAGGGATCGGGCCCCGGTTACTGGCATCCCAGCAAAGATCACCTGGCGCCGATGAAGCAAGGCGTTCAGAACCACTCCAGGAGGACCCCAGTGGCGAAGGCGAAGTTCGAGCGGACTAAGCCGCACGTCAACATCGGCACCATCGGTCACATCGACCACGGTAAGACGACCCTCACGGCCGCCATTACCAAGGTGCTGCACGACGCGTACCCGGACCTGAACGAGGCCTCGGCCTTCGACCAGATCGACAAGGCTCCCGAGGAGCGCCAGCGCGGTATCACCATCTCGATCGCGCACGTCGAGTACCAGACGGAGCAGCGTCACTACGCTCACGTCGACTGCCCCGGTCACGCTGACTACATCAAGAACATGATCACGGGTGCCGCGCAGATGGACGGCGCCATCCTCGTGGTCGCCGCCACCGACGGCCCGATGCCGCAGACCAAGGAGCACGTCCTCCTTGCTCGCCAGGTCGGCGTTCCGTACATCGTCGTCGCCCTGAACAAGGCCGACATGGTGGACGACGAGGAGATCCTCGAGCTCGTCGAGCTCGAGGTCCGTGAGCTCCTCTCCGAGTACGAGTTCCCGGGCGACGACCTGCCGGTCGTCCGCGTCTCGGCGCTCAAGGCGCTCGAGGGCGACAAGGAGTGGGGCGAGAAGCTCCTCGGCCTCATGAAGGCCGTGGACGAGTCCATCCCGCAGCCCGAGCGTGACGTCGACAAGCCGTTCCTGATGCCGATCGAGGACGTCTTCACGATCACCGGTCGTGGCACCGTCGTCACCGGTCGTATCGAGCGTGGTGTCCTCAAGGTCAACGAGACCGTCGACATCATCGGCATCAAGACCGAGAAGACCACCACCACGGTCACCGGCATCGAGATGTTCCGCAAGCTGCTCGACGAGGGCCAGGCCGGTGAGAACGTCGGTCTGCTCCTCCGTGGCATCAAGCGCGAGGACGTCGAGCGCGGCCAGGTCATCATCAAGCCGGGTTCGGTCACGCCGCACACGAAGTTCGAGGCCCAGGCCTACATCCTGTCGAAGGACGAGGGTGGCCGTCACACCCCGTTCTTCAACAACTACCGCCCGCAGTTCTACTTCCGTACCACGGACGTGACCGGCGTCGTGACCCTCCCCGAGGGCACCGAGATGGTCATGCCGGGCGACAACACCGCCATGTCCGTCGAGCTGATCCAGCCCGTCGCCATGGAGGAGGGCCTCAAGTTCGCCATCCGTGAGGGTGGCCGGACCGTCGGCGCCGGCCAGGTCGTCAAGATCACTGCCTGATCTTGAACTGACCTGGTGGCTCGCAAGAGCTGCTGAGCAGTGAGGGAAGGCCCCGCACCGAAAGGTGCGGGGCCTTCTCGCGTTTCCGGTGGGCTTTTTCCGGTGGGCTCTACGGCCGCCAGCTCCATGGGTGGCCGTCCGCGCCCAGGCCCACGACGACCGGCCCCCGCGCGCCCAGGTGGAGCGCGGCCGGTCCCCCTCCGGCACGGGTGCGGAGCCGGCCGCCGGCCCTGAGCGCCGTCCGGCCCTTCACGTCCGTGCCGAGCAGTACGGTGCCGAGCGCGGCCGACCGTGCGGCCACCACCTCCCCGTACCCGTCGAGACCGGCGTCGCCGCCCGGGCCCGTCAGCCGCGCGGCCGCCGGCGCCCGGTAGTAGAGCGCGCCGCCCGCGCTCGCCACCGTGGAGCCGGAGAGCGGCAGCGGCGCCCGCTGCGGGACCCCGTCCACCCAGTGCCGTACGTGCTCCCGCCCGGCCGCGTACAGGTGCACCCGGTCGGACGCGTCGAGCGAGACCGCCAGGCCGTCCTGGACCTCTCCGCCGCCGGGGAGCGGCCGCCAAGGGGACCAGGAGCCGTCCGCCGCCCGGACCCGCGTCGAGAGGCCCTTGTCCGCGTTCCGTACGAAGAGGTGGACCCGGCCGTCGGGGGCCGTCACCGCCACCGGGGCACCGATCCGGCGGCCCCGGTCGTCCCCGCGCTCCGGGTTCCCCAGGCCCCGCCAGGCCAGGAAGGGCCCGCCGGGGGAGCGCTGCTCCAGGAGCACCACCTCGCGCCGGTTGGCCCCGCCGTGCCCGTCGAGCGCGGCGAACCGCACCCCGAGGAGCAGCACCCGGCCGTCGCCGAGCACCGCCGAGCCGAGCGCCGGGGCGAGCGGGCCGCCGCCCAGGTCCACCGGCTCGTCCCAGACGCCGGGCTCCGACTCCCGCCAGCGGACCGCGCGCAGCCCGAGCACCCCGTACGCGGCGAGCCGGCCGTCCGGTTCCTCGGCGAGGGCCGGGCCCGGGCCGGGCCAGCGGTGGTGGGTGGAGCGGACCCAGCCCTTGCGGTTGGTCAGGGGCCGGTCGCCGCCGACGCCGTAGTCGCCGCAGCCCGAGGGGTTCCCGCACTCCCAGGACGGGTTCCCGCCGTACGGGACGAGCCGGGCCGCCTTCTCCTTCAGGACCTCCGGCGGGAGGTTCTTGGGCCAGTGCCGGTTGTAGTAGCCGCGGAAGGCGGTGGTCGTGAACGCCGGGACCGGTTCGCCGTCCCGGACCGCGTCCGAGACCCAGCGGCACAGGGCGGCCCAGGTGAAGGAGGCGACCGCCGTGTGGTCCCCGTGGTCCGAGTAGCCCGGCTGTTCGGAGTCCCGCTTCCGGGTGGCCTCGGCGCTCAGCTGGACGTCGGGGTCCGGGTCCAGGGTGTGCACGACCGTGGGCCGGTGGCGGCGGAGCAGGCCGACGAGGACGTCGACCAGCCGGTCGTAGTCGTAGGTGTCGGCGCGGGTGACGGGGGAGCCGGCCGACAGGTGGGTGCGCAGCTCCAGGGCGCGGTCCTGCCAGAGCGAGGGCAGCGCCATGTAGCGGCGGCCGGCGTGCATCGGCAGGTTGAGGAAGACCAGTTCGACCCTGCGGGCGCCGTGCGCGAGGGTGTCGGCCTCGGCCCGCCGGCCGCCGGGGAGGGTCAGGACCTCCCGCCGCCACGGCGTGAACGCCGGGAGGCCGAGCGCCACCGCGTACGCCTGGCGCAGGCCCTGGTGGCGGGCGGAGGAGTAGGCGGCCGGGTCCGGGGGGGTCTCGGGCATCCCCGCGATCCGGTTCCTGCCGTTGTGCTCGCCGGCCGTCACGTACACGGAGACGAGCGGGACGCCCGCGTCGAGCAGCCGCTGGGCGTCCGGGTTCATGAAGTACAGGTCGTCGTCCGGATGCGCGGAGAACTGCATCAGCAGGGCCCGCCGGGCCCGCGCGGAGGCGATCGGCCTGCCCGGCGCCGGATCGGCGGTCGGTGCGGTCCGGCGCGGCTCCGGTACGGAACACCCGGCGGCGGCCGCGGTGACCGCGAGGGCGGCGGCGAGGACCG
>NZ_MWIG01000888.1:0-835 GCF_002156145.1 Streptomyces sp. NRRL B-24572
CACTGACCCTGTGCCCGCTCCCAGGGGTGGGTGAGCGGGCACAGGGTCAGTGTCCGGTTGGGCAGTACGACGGCCACGGTCTTCCTTCCGTCAGAACCACGGGCGGGTGCGGCTGGAGGAGTACGGCCACGGGGCGCGAACTGGACGGCGGATGGGCTGGAAAGTCAGACGACGAAGCCGGTTGAGGCTCCCGATCACCGGGAGCGCGCCAGCCTGGCCGGTGACCGGTGTCGACTCGTACGAGACGGACTGCCCTTCGGCGCTCACCGAGGACACCCGGCGCCCCGCCGCGCCGTTGCCGTCGGGGCGCTGCCGGATGGCTTCGGCGGCGTGCGCGACCACGTACCGCACGACGGGTTCCTCGTGGGCACCGTGAAGCCCAATGAGGAGGTCCACGTCGTACGTGCCGTCCGGAGCGGCGCGGTAGGACTCGACCACGGCGATGTCGTCGAGATCGAGTGCCCACGTGGCTGCGTCGTCCAGGTCCCCGGATCCGCGAGGACGGAGTCCGCGGAGGGTGGTCAGCGTCGGGAGGATCGGCCGGTTGAGGTAGGCGGAGACGTCGGCCTGCGCGTTGCGGATCTCCGTCTCGTACGTCGTGCGCTGCGCGGGTGTTAGCGGCAGCGGAAGGCCGAGGGCGTCGGCGACGGCCTCAGGCGATGCCACGAGTCCCTGCCCGGTCGGCAGGTCGAGCATCACGGAGGTGTCGGTCACGGCCTGCGCGGCTGAGTTCGGGGTGAAGGTGACCGTTCCCCAATACCTGCCGGCCGGAACGGACGGAAGGGCGAATCGGTAGATGCCTGTCCGGAGCCGGACGGCAGGTATTGGGGAACGG
>NZ_MWIG01000889.1:0-3795 GCF_002156145.1 Streptomyces sp. NRRL B-24572
GGGGGACCCCCTTCGCCCCGGCGGAACGATTGCCCACAACGGTCAGGAGTGGAAGGCCTCTGCGTGGTCTCTGGTCCAGGTGGTGAAGGTGCGGGCGGGGTGGCCCGTCAGGGTTTCGATCGTTCTCGTCAGGGGGGTCGGGCGGCCGTCGTGGGAGGCCCAGTAGGCGAGGAGGGCGTTCGCGAACGGTTCCGGCATGAAGGCCGCGACCGATTCCTTCCAGTCCTCCGGGGTGACCGTCGTGTACGGCGCGGGGCGGCCCGTCACCTCGGCCACGATCGCCAGCTGCTCGGTGAAGTCCAGCGACTCCGGGCCGGTCAGGTGGTACGAGGAGCCGCGCAGCCGGGGTTCGGTGAGGACCGCGAAGGCGGCCTCGGCGACATCGCGCTCGTGGATCGGGTCCCCGTAGGCGTGCGGATACGGCAGGGCCGGGCCGTGGCCGTCCTTGAGCGCCCACGCCCACTGCAGGGCGTTGGTGGCAAAGGCGCCGGGGCGGAGGTGGGTGGTCTCGAAGGCGCCGGAGGCCGCGGCGGCCGACAGGGCGCGCTCGGCCGCGAGGTGGGAGGCCGCGATCGGGTTCTCGGCGGCGTCCGGGGCCAGGACGGAGCTGGAGGAGAGCAGGGTGATGTGCTCGACTCCGGCGGCGTGGGCCCGGTCGGCGAAGGTGTCGGCGTGTGCGGCCTCCGCGTACAGGAAGACGGAGTCGACGCCTTCCAGGGCGGTGTCGAAGGTGGCCGGGTCCGTGAGGTCGCAGTGCACGGTTTCCACGCCCAGGGGTGGGGAGAGGTCCGTGGGGTCCTTGGATCCGGCCCTGGCCTTGATGCCCGCGGCGTCGAGCAGGTCGAGCAGGGTGGTGGCGACCCGGCCGCGGCTTCCGGTGACGAGGACGGTCATGAGGGGGCTCCTGTCTTCATGTGCGCTGCGCAATCTGCGCTGCACAATCTGCGTTGCGCATTGTCTGCGCTATGCATTGCCTGCGTTACGCAGATAAATATCCTTGGTCGTGCCTCGGTCGTCAACCCTGAAAAAACCTGGGGTACCGTCCCCGACATGAAGATCATCGACCTCGCCCCCGGCGACCCCCGGCTGGAGAGCGACCTCCTGCCGGTCCTCTCCGAGCTCCGCCCCCACCTCACCCCGGAGCTCTTCCGCGAGGTCTACGAGGCCGGGCACCCCGAGGGGCTGCGGTTCAGCGCCGCCTACACGGACGACGGCCGCTGCGTCGGCGCGGCCGGGTGGCGGATCGTCAACAACACCAGCTCCCTGCGCAAGCTCTACGTCGACGACCTGGTGACCGCCGCCGCCGACCGCTCCACCGGCGTCGGGCACGCGCTCGTCGCCCACCTGGAGGAGCACGCCCGCGCGGCCGGCTGCCACGAGCTCAACCTGGACTCCGGCACCCACCGCACCGGAGCCCACCGCTTCTACCTGCGCGAACGCTTCGACATCGTGGCCTTCCACTTCACCCGGCCGCTCACCGACTAGCCGAGGTCGAACCGCCAGTCGTTGCAGCGCATCGGGCGCCCCGGCGGGTACTCGAAGTCCCGCTCGCCGAGCAGCTCGAACCCGGCCTTGCGGCACACCGCGTTCGACGCGGCGTTGTCCGCGGACGGGAACGCGTGCAGATGCCGGTGCAGGCCCGCGGCCCGGGCCTCGGCGATCACCGCGCGCGTGGCGGACGTCGCCAGGCCCCGGCCCTGGAAGCCCGGCAGCACCGCCCACCCCGTCTCGTACACCGGCTCGCCGTCCCAGGTCTGCGCCCAGAAGCCGATGCTGCCCACCACGGCCTCCTCCGGCAGCAGCACGATCCGGAACATGCGCCCCGCCCCCGTGGCGTCGGCGCTCAGGTCCACGTACCGCCGGTGCCGCTTGACCAGCTGATCCTCGGTCTCCGGGCCGCCCAAGTGGCCCATCAGTTCCGGTGCGTTCAGGGCGCGCAGCAGGTCCGCGTCCGCCTCGGACCAGGCTTCGAGGCGTATCTGTGAGGTGTTGTCGATCATGTCCGCACGGTAGGTCAGGGCACTGACACCGCGCGGGCGTACGCGGTCGGCGGCACCCCGATCGTCGCCGTGAAGTCCCGTACGAGGTGGGCCTGGTCGCTGTAGCCCAGCTCGGCGGCGAGCGCCGCCCAGTCCGGGACGCCCGCCGCCTCGGCGCGTTCCAGGGCCTCGTGGATCCGGTAGCGCAGGATCACCCACTTCGGGCCGACCCCGACGTGGCCGGCGAACAGGCGCTGGAGCGAGCGCGCCGACAGACCGCTCGCGGCGGCCAGCCGGGACACCTTGCGGACCGTGCGGTCCGAGCGGATCAGGTCCACCAGCTCCATGGCCTGCTCGGCCGCCGGGTCGGGCACCGGGCCGTGGGCCAGGAGGAAGGCGTCGAGCGCCGCCACGCGCGCGTGGTCCTCGTCGGGGGACAGTACGGCTGCCAGGGGGTCCGTTCCCCCGTCGTCCGGGAACACCTCGCCCAGCGGCACCCTGCGGCCCGTCCACGCCGACACCGGCCACGCGGGCGCGAAGGGCCGGAAACCGCCGGGCCGGAACTGCACCCCGCAGACCCGGCCCGCGTCCGTCAGCTTCTGCGTGAACAGGCCGAGCCCGACCCCCGACACCTCGGCCGACGCGCTCGCCGCCGCTGCCGGGGCGCCCAGGGGCCCGTACCGCTGGAAGACGACGTTCACCGACGGGTGCGGGACGAGATGGCTCGCGTACGGCTCCGGCAGCTCCCAGTCGATCAGCCAGTAGTGCTCCAGATACGGCCGCAGTTCCGGCGCCGGGACGTGCCGGCGGAAGCGGACGCGGGCGAGCAGCTCGGCGGGGTCGACGATGCCCCGGGTGTCCCGGCGGGGGCGGGGATCGGTAGTGGGCATGGCCCGGATGCTAGGGCCTGCGCGGTCAGCGCAGGCGGCCCGCCTCGCCCAGGGTGAGCCGGGAGACGACCTGGCCGAAGGCGCGCTCCTCCGCGGGCGTCAGCTCCACCGACTCCTGCGGGTGCCAGACCCGCTCCAGCGGAACGCCCGCCGGCTCGCGGCGCGCGCGGGCGCGCAGGCTCAGCGCCAGCCACGTCACCGTCGAGACGGCGAGCAGGCCGAACAGCGTGATCACACGGGGGTCCGAGAACGGGCCGGGCAGGGACATGGCTCACTCCAGGGCGCGAGGGCCGCCCGTACCTTGCGTGCCCCGGCAGGTGGCGCGCACGTGCGCGACGGCGCTGACGATTCCTACTGCTTCCTCCCGACCTGTTTAGTTAACACCACTCTGGGGGACTTCCGGCAGGGGGGCCGGGACCGAAGTCCCGGCCGGGGAGGGAGCAGCCGCATGTCCGGAACGCAGGCCTGGGGATTCACCGACGACAGGGGTACGGAGCTGGGGGCGGCCCGTGTGCCGCTGCGCGTGGTCGCTTATGTGCGGGCGGGTGCGGCGCTGCTCGACCTGGGGGTGACGCCGGTCGGCGTCTACGGCTCCGGGCACGACGGCGAGGCCCTCGACCCGGCCAAGGCGGGCGGGCTCGGGGCGGCCGGGGTGCCGTACCTCGGGCCGGGCCGGGCCCTGGACGAGGCGGCGCTGCGGGAGCTGCGCCCGGACGTGATCGTCGACGTGACCTACGACGGCAAGGGTCCGTACGCGCTCGACGAGGCGGTCGCCGAGCGGCTCGGGGTTCCGCTCGTGGCGCTCTCCGTCGGCAACGAACTCACCCTGCCGGCGATCCTCGACCGCTTCGCCGCGCTGGGTGCCTCACTCGGGGCGGAACCGGCAGTCGGCCCCGTGCCCGCTGCCGAGCTCGCCGCC
This sequence comes from Streptomyces sp. NRRL B-24572, assembly GCF_002156145.1. NCBI lineage: Bacteria > Bacillati > Actinomycetota > Actinomycetes > Kitasatosporales > Streptomycetaceae > Streptomyces > Streptomyces sp. NRRL B-24572. The sequence goes on from NZ_MWIG01000889.1 coordinate 3,789, forward strand.
GCCGAGG